>DAOTTO010000455.1:0-1678 GCA_034437895.1 Anaerolineae bacterium
TTCGGCAGGAGATTGCGCTCGACCTGCTGCCAGAGAAAGCCCACTTTGGTCAGGCGGTAGGCGGCTTGCTGGCGCGGCTTGAGTTCGAGTAGATTTTGTCCACCGACGATTAATTCACCCGCCGTCGGCACATCTAACCCGCCGAGCAGATTCAGCAGCGAACTTTTGCCTGCACCCGACGGCCCCACCAGCGCAACAAATTCCCCCGGCTTCATCTCAAAATCCACCCCTCTTATGCTCACAATCTCATGTCCGCCCACTTTATAGGCTTTCACGATACGCTTGCAGGAGACAAATGCAGTTTCTTTACTCATACCTTATTCAATCACTTTTTTTTGCGTAACTTTGCGCCCTTCGCGCCTTTGCGTCACATATTTCTGAATTCTACGTGTCACTTATCTTACGGCCCAATCACGACATCGCCTTCGTTCACGCCATTGATGAGTTCTACGCGGTCATCCGTCCGCAGACCGACCTCGACATTCACACGGCGCGGCCCCTCTTCCGTCTGCACCAAAACATAAGGCTGACCTTGGAACTCGCGCACAAAACGCGGCGGTGCAAAAAGTACGCCCCGCGCCACTTGCAGCGGCATCTCGGCTTGAATGATCGTCCCGGAAGGCAGTTCATCAAAACTGGCGGCGACTCGCGTCGTCTGGTCAACATCACGGGCGGTCAGCGGAATCTGCCGCACAGCACATTCGACGGCGGTATCTGGCTGATTCAGCACATAACACACGCCGAGCAAGCCGATGCTCAAGCGCTGAGCATCCGCCAGCGGCAGGCCGTCCGCGATAATTTCCAGCGGAGTCGGCAGCCCGACGGTAATCACAGCATTAAACGCTTCAACTGTGTCGCCGGGTTGAATCGAGACTTGCAGCACCACACCATCAATCGGGGAATAAAGCGACGACTGGGTAATCTGGTCGTTTAATTGGTCGATTCGTAGCTGCGTGGTGCGGACGGTGGCATCGCTCGGTGCCGCGCCACCTTCTACTAACTGCTGCAAATCACGCTGCGCCAGCACAAGTGTATTTTCCGCGCTGATGATGGTGTAATCATAATCGTTGAAGCTCTGCGCGGCGGACGAATAACTGATTTGCGCGTTCCTGACGCGATCTTCCGCATCCAACAAAGAAGAACGGGCATTATCGACTTGGCTGGCGCTGCCTGGGGATTCGGGGCGGCTGAGCGCTTCGTTATAATTGCGACGGGCATCTTCCAAATCGCGCTCGGCATCGGTCAAAGACAAGCGGGCGGAAGCCACCCCCGTCCAAGGTGAATTCGCAAGCGTCCGATCCAGACTTAGTTGGGCATTGATGACGGCGACCTGTGCGTTTTCCAACGATTGCACATCAGTATCCTGCCCGGTTTCGACATTCGCAATCGCGCTTTCGAGGTCAATTTGGGCGGATTCAAGCGAGTTTTCTACTTCATCAATTTGCAAATCGGCGAGAAGCTGTCCCACCGTGACGGTATCATCACGGCGTATATTGACCTGCCGCACCGCGCCATTAATCGGGAATGATAAAGTGAGTTGATCGCGGGGCGACCAACGTCCGGTAAATTCCAGCACTTGCGTTACGTCGCCGCGTTCAACCGTAAATGTCTCACGAGCGACGGCGGGCGCGGTTGGGATCGGTGTCGATGTGGCGGCACCCTGTGCGGCATTCACGCC
>DAOTTO010000456.1:0-38779 GCA_034437895.1 Anaerolineae bacterium
TCGTGCAATGCGCCAATTGAATGAATGGAAGTATAGCGCCAATGGTTTCAAGCTTCAAGATTTTCTACGCCTTATATCCCCCTATCTAAAGCTAGGGGCTTTACGGCGTTTTTCGGTAACAGCGCTGCGAACCGGCTACTTTGTCAATACCTTTGTTATCCCGCGTGATCTTAGTTATGTTACTGGGGCAAATGGTGGGTTCAAATTAGCTCCAAAAAGGGCGCGTCAACCGGATGTGGGTTTTATCTCTAAAGTGTCGCCAGCCGGAACTGCCGAGCGAATTCAAAATCGCGCTTGATTTAGCGATAGAAGTGTTTCCGATAACGAAGATAATTTTTATAAAACTAATGAATATCTCCGCGCAGGTATGCGCCTTGTTTGGGCGGTTTATTGTGACGAAAAACCGGTCTATGTCATTCATTTAAATGACGATTAAATGACGATGGCGGACTAACCATCAACCCTTTTGGAATCAATGCGACGCTCGCTGGCGAAAACATACTGCCCGGATTTACCCTTTCAATCCGTGATATTTTCCCGTGATGAATCCTTAACTTCCCTCTGTTTGCTCAATAACTTCCTGCACCGCTTCCTCCGCACTGGCTTCACCACTTAAAACGGCGATCAGCGCATTTTGCATGGCGCGGGTGACGATACCGCCCAAGTTATCCGGCGGAATAGGGATGGCATGGGTCAGCAAGTCATCCATCAAGTGTGTATCAACCAGTGAGCGATTTAATCCTAAAAGCGCTGTTTCTTGAGAAGGCAGGACGTAAATTGCGCCTGCGTAATTACGCTGCCGGTCTGAGTCCATCATCCAATCAATAAAGCGGGCGGCTAACGCCTGACGATCTGCTGTCTCGGCAGTGATGACCCACATCCAGCCGTTGACAGTCGTCACAGTATCTCCGTTAGAGGTTGGAACTGAAGCGACTCGCAGTGAATTATCGGCTGTATGCAGCTTAAGATATTGGCTGGAGGTCATGACAGCAAGATACGAGCTACCATTAACGATTTCGGATAAATAATCGGCTGAGGATTGAGCGTCGAGGGTACGGGGGGCGATTAAACCCATGTTTTGGGCTTGTTCATAAAAACTCAGGGTTGCTTCGAGAGCATCGAGATTTAATGTCATGATGCCGCTGATATCGGGCAATGTGCCGCCTGCCGACACATATTGCAGTAAAAATAAATTGCTGATGCCATTAGGACGAACTGCCGGAAAGAGAAGCGGCGAGTCTTGCGCGAGGATATCCTCAAAATTCCAAGTTGTTTCGCTTAATATCGCGGTTTCGCTCGGATGGTAAGCCAACACAAGGGCATCCAACATATAGGGCAGACCATATATCTCGCCATTAACACGCCCCAACTCCAACCCAACCCCGTAAAGATCGTCAATAACGGCGGGTGATATGAAATCTTCCAACGGATGCACGAGTCCGAGTTGCACAGCCGTGAGCAAGTCTTCGCGTCGCAGTAGGGTAACGTCTGGAACAGAACCCGGCGCAACTGCAACCGCTGTTCGCAAGGTAGACATAATCCCACCTGTATCGGTGGGCTGCTTGCGCCGGAAGTCTACTTCAACGCTAACCCCTTCCGCTAAATCAAAGGTGTTAATCTGCTCATAAAGTACCCCGCCCTCTTCGGAGAGTTCAGGGTGATCTACTGGAGCAAGGGGTTCGGGCCACCAGATGATAAGCGTAGTTGGCATCATAGCTGTGGGCAGTGGTGTCGCAATCGGCGTGATCTGCGCGATATTTAAGGCAGTAACTAATGGGAGCGGTGATGCTTCCATTGCAATAGAGTCACTGTTTATCTGTGTACCAGAACAACCCATCAAAGCAGGCGTAATCATGACTGCCACAAAGCTACAAATTTGGGCGCGATCAATTGTCTTGTTCAGAAACAGCATAAGTCTGCTCCATAATAGATGGATTAAGGTGAATCAGGCTTCATCCTCATAGAGCATTATAGCGTTTTGATAAGTGTGCGTGTAGCGCCGTCTAATCTACAACCATCCCTGACGGCGGAAGAACCATGCCATAGCGATGGCAGAACCGACGGTAAGGCTGATAATCGTCACCAATACAATCAAACCCGATGCCGGGATAACCAATACTGGACTGGTGGTAATGAAGTTGATTCCAAACAATCCCACGATAAATGTCAGCGGCAAAAACATCATCGAAAATATGGTTAGGCGATTGACGGCGTTGCCTAATTTTGAGGCTTCTTGACTGTCGATTAGGTCAAGCACATTGCTGGAAAGATCGCGCTGCGAATCGATGACATCGTACACGCGCAGCAAGCGCTCATACACATGCCGGAACAAATCACGATCTTCATTGGAGCGAGACAAGCGGGCTTCCCCGATAACGCTGGAAAGCACCTCACGCTGCGGAGCGACCATCCCGCGCAGATAAATCAACTGCTGTTTAACACGATAGACATCTTGCTGCGCGATTTTGCCACCATTGAGCATGGCTCTTTCTTCCAGATGATTCAATTGGTTGCTAATGCGATCCAACATGGGATAATAGGCATCGACCACAAATTGAATAGTTGTATAGAGCAGATAAGCCACACCACGCCGCCAATATTCGCTACTTTGCGCGGCACGCTCGTAAGCGATATCCACCGTATTTGCGCCGACCTTACGGATAGTCACGAAAAAACGTTCCCCAATCAGGCAGTGAATTTCTTCACTGGTGAGTTTGTTGACTTTGAAGTGAGGTTGGAAAAGTGAAAGAAACAAATATTCGGGATAGATGAGCAGTGTTGGACGGCGATCTTCGCGCTTTATATCGCTCACGACTGCGGGATGAAGATTCAATACTTTTTCAAGCCAGAGGATTTCTTTTTCATCAGGGTCGATAATGTCCATCCACATAATATCCCCTGCCGCCATTGCCGTCTCTAAAGACTCAGTGGTTAGGTTTCGCCGCAAAATAAACTCTTCGCCGTCCGTCACATTCCCCGGCGCGACCAATGAGCGCAGCATAATTTGGTTTTCCTCTTTGGGTAGTGGATTAATTATCATGGCGATATTTTGCGCGGTATAGCTAAACGATTGATTACAGCCAAATAGTGTTATGATGAGAAAGTAATTTTTCTATTTAGGAGACCTAATGCGTTTTGCTCAGATTCGCGGCTTTAAGCGTCGAGTCCAACTGTTCTGCGCTGCTCTTCTTATCTTTTTTGTGATTCGTTACTTGAATTCACAATGGGAGCAGGTTAGACAAACTCCTGTTGTCAT
Source organism: Anaerolineae bacterium (assembly GCA_034437895.1). GTDB lineage: Bacteria > Chloroflexota > Anaerolineae > Aggregatilineales > Phototrophicaceae > JANRLJ01. The sequence continues at coordinate 3,257 of DAOTTO010000456.1, forward strand.
CGACTGGGGATTACTGGCTGTCGCGCAGTTTGGGATGACGTTAGGCTTAGGAATGCTGCCTTGGGGATCGTGGTTGGCGCTGAAATACTTAGGCCATGTCCGGCCTGCGGCAGAAGTTTGGCGTATTTTCTTCATCAGTAATCTTGCCAAATATCTTCCGGGGAGCGTTTGGGCGCTGCCGGGACGGGCGTTTTTGTATCAACGGTCAGGTGTGCCAGCAGGCAAAAGTATAGCCGCCGTCTTTTGGGAAGTACTGCTCATGATAATGACGACATCTGCACTCGCGCTGTTGAGCATTCCGCTCATCGCGCATTATGTGGATGCACGTGTACTTGCTGTTGGAATTTTACTTGGCGTGATAGGTACGATAGGCGGCGGGTTTCTTTTGCACTCGCCCGCGTTTCGTCGTTGGTTGCCAGCCGCGATCCAAGTGCGTTTTTTTCGACCAGATATCGGACAAATGGCGCTTTCTGTATCACAAATTGCCAAGATGATTCTCGCTTATCTTCTAAGTTGGAGCGTGATCGGCTTATCGTTTGCTGCGATGATGGCTTCTCTCAGTCCAAATTTAAGTGTACTGCGCTGGGCTGAACTTGCTGGCCTCTATTGTGGAACGTGGCTCATTGGCTTTCTAGCTTTCTTTGCACCAGGCGGCATTGGTGTCCGTGATGTATTAATCGCTTTAGGTTTGAGCGTTTTTCTAGGCGATCCGCTACCCCTTGTCGCAGCAGTAATCGCACGGATCATGTGGACACTTGCTGAAATTTCAGGTGTGATCTTAACTCTGAGCTACAAACATTTATTTTCACCACCTCAGAAAGCCCCTATACTAAGTTAACACATCCTGGTGTTGCAAAAATAGAGGCGGACTACAGTTTTATGGTCAAATTGATTATTCAAATTCCGTGCTTAAACGAAGAAACGACTCTTCCAGGTACATTGGCTGATCTACCAAGGCAAATTGACGGTGTGGACGAGATTGAATGGTTGATTATTGATGATGGCAGCACCGATCATACAGCCTCTATTGCTCGTGAACATGGGGTTCAGCATGTCGTCCATCATCATATTAATAAAGGTTTGGCGGCGGCATTTCAATCTGGCCTCAATGCGGCTCTGCAACAAGGGGCAGACATCATCGTGAATACCGATGCGGATAATCAATATCCAGGGCGGTATATCCCTGACCTCATTCGCCCGATTCTGGAAGGCAGAGCCGATATGGTGATCGGGAATCGGCAGACGAACACGATCAAACATTTTTCACCTAGTAAAAAGCTCCTGCAAAATTTGGGAAGTCTGATGGTACGCTATGCCTCGGCCACAGATGTACCGGATGCACCAAGCGGCTTCCGTGCGCTTACACGTGAAGCGGCTTTGCGGTTGAACATCGTTACTGATTACACCTATACTTTGGAGACGATTATTCAGGCTGGACATAAAAATTTAACCGTCACCCATATTCCCATTACGACCAATCCTAAAACCCGCGATTCACGCTTGATCCGCAGTACAGGTCGCTATGTGCTGCGTTCTGCGGCGACGATTATGCGTTTATTTTTGCTTTATAAGCCGCTGCGGACATTTACTTATTTCTCGCTGCCGTTTACGCTTGCAGGCGCATTGCTCTGGTTGCGCTTTTTTGTGTTGGCAGTAATGGGGCAGTCTGCACGGGGCAGCCATGTGCAGTCGGTGATTGTCGGCGCAGCGCTGTTGGTGATTGGGCTGCTTATTTTCTTAATCGGCTTGTTGGGCGATTTAATCGCCATCAATCGCCGCTTGCACGAAGAAACGCTGTATTATCTTAAGCGCTCCATCCTGAGTAAAGAAAATGCACCTTCTATTCGGGAAAATTTGGAATACAGCGACAACTATCGATGAAGTTTATGGATGAAGCTTATGAATGATGTCAAAGACTCAATTCCCGAATCCGATAAACGTATATCCAGCGCCAACATGGGGCTGCTGCAAGCTAAATATGCTGCTGATGCGGGACGATTAACGCGCTTCGCTTTAACGCGCTTTTATGCTGCCTTAGATCGAATGCTTGATCAGGTGACGGCGACCACTGCCTTAGATGCTGGCTGCGGCGAAGGTCATATCCTGACACCATTTCTGGTCAGGCGCTACCCAGAGGTTTATGGGATTGATCTGGATATAGAGCGCCTCCGATATGCCAAAAGACACCAAGAGACTTTGAGGCTGCTGCAAGGTAATTTACAGGCTGTGCCGTTTCCTACAAACACAGCGGATATTGTGTTGGCTTTAGAAGTTTTAGAGCATGTTGGGCAACCTGAGAAGGCATTAGCGGAAATTCATCGTGTGACACGGCGCTATGCAATCTTAAGCGTGCCTAACGAACCTTTTTGGCGTATCGGCAATATGGCGCGGGGCGCATATTGGGGACAGCTAGGCAATACCCCTGAACATATTAATCACTGGTCGGTATGGGGATTTAAGCGCTTTGTGAGCCGCCACTTTAAGGTGCTTGATGTCGCCACGCCCGTCACTTGGACGTTTATCCTCGCTGAAAAGAAGTGACTATGACCCAATCTCGCCCTTTATCTTCTGCTCGGCTTGTCATTCTGCTGCTTATTGCTTGGGGATTGCTGACCTTCCGTCTCAGTGCGCCTTGGTATGGAGTTCAAGATTCGTTTCGTGTTTGGGTGGCTTCTGCGGTTCGGAATTATGATTTGTATGGCGTGGATACCACCGGATTGATGGTGACTCGTAATAGTGAGCCTGTCGCCAGCCGGGGTGAATTGACTTTCTACAGCCATCACCCCCCCTTGATCGCGTGGCTGCCGTATGTGACGACACGCTTTTTAGGGAACAATGAATTTGGTGTGCGCTACGGTTTTGCTTGCGTAACGCTCATCAGTATGGTGGCGCTGTATGTGCTGGCACGGCGATTGTATGGGGAAAAAGTAGCCTTCTGGTCAGCAGCATTCTATGGTTTGCCACCGATGATCGCGTATTTCGGACGTGTCCCCGGACACGATCAAATTGGTATGATGGCGAGTCTTCTCTTTGGCACGGTACTCATCAACTGGCTTAGAAGGCCAAATCGCGCCCGTTTGCTGGCCTTAATAGGACTAACTTGGTTGGCCGTATGGTCAGCGTGGCCTGCGGTATTCTTTATCGCCGTTTTAGGCATGACAGCGATGATATTCGGGAATAGGTCACAAAAGATCGCCGTTGTTGGCTTGGGTTTCGTCAGCATTATCGCGTTTGTCGTCATGATGGCTTATTACCAGCTTGTCTGGTCAGGTTCAATCAACAGTCTGTTAGATTCATTCGTTTGGCGCAGCAGCAGTGATACATATCGTCCTGGCAGTGCAGACTTTACCTTACCGCAATTTTTTACGCTAATGACAGCACATCTGATGTTTTATGCCACACCCGGCTTATTGGGCATGGGCATTATCGGACTATGGGCGTTACGAAGACACGGAATGCGCTTTGCGAATGGGATAGTGTTCGCCCTGTTTGCTGCAAGCCTCCTTTATCAACTCACATTCCGCAACGCCAGCTATATTCATGATTTCTACAAGATGTTTTTTATGCCATCATTAGGAATAGCCGCTGCGATGGCATGGGTTTATACGCGCAATAATCGCCGAGTCCGCCGGATTTCCCGTCCTATTTTGGATGGGATGCTGCTTTCAAGTTTGTTGGCCGGGGCCTTTGTGTGGGGGATATTGCATTATTCGGGACGGCAACCTTTGCTTCATGCGGTGATTACTGGCATCAATACGTATACAGAACCAGATGATACTGTAATCATCTATTTTGATTATATAGGGTATGAGCCAACGACAGGCTATGATCGCGTTGTGATGTTTTATACCTCGCGCAAAATTCTATGGGGCATTCCCCTAGAAGAAGTTCTGGCGATGCAAACCGCAGGCCGTAAGGATTTCGTCTATTGTGCAAAGGAAGCCGGCAACTTCCCGTCAGCGTTATTTGAGTACGACTATCAGCCGATTTATGGTGGCAACTGTACGTTGTTTTTCATTGGCGAGTAAAAAGCGCGGAGCCTCCTCTTGTACTCCCCGCTTAGCCCTGTTGGAGACGCACTGTCTTCATTGAAAAGGCTGCCCTCTTATTTTGGTAATTAAGCCTTAATTTGACGGGTGACTCTTCAGGTTAACTCCACCCCTTTTTCATAGAATCGATACGTCCGATGAATTTCTGTGCCGAACCCCTTTAGTGTACCTACCATGTTATGATTGCTTTCCAGAATCCATCCACAATCCATGTATTGATAGGGTAAATTTTGCATCGTGTGGTAAAAGTAAGACATCATCAATATATCCAGCCCTTTATTACGATACTCCTCGCGCACCCCCATTAACGGAATACGCATCCAATCGATCTTCGGACGCAACTTCCAATGCCACACCGCCTTTGCCAGCGTAATCGGTTCTGGCTCACCGGGGCGCGGATGGGCAAGCTGCAACACCTGATTAAAATCTGGCACTCCCAACATAAACCCTACGACTTTCTCGTCCACTTCCACAAAACAGGCCAAACGCGGGTCAAAAAACGCGCTCAGGCTTTCGATCAGCGCGTCCAATTCCTTGTCCGTCATAGGCGTAAAGCCCCAGTTTTTCTCCCACGCATCATTATAAATTTCTTTAAACAGCACGAAGTCGGCCTTCAAATTTTTGCGATTGATCTGCCGTACCGTCGCATTTGTATTCCGCACAATGCGCTTGGTCAGCTTATCGACGCGGCTTTCGGTATGTCTCGCCTCAGCCATCTTCCAATTGTAGTAATAACTGTGGGCATCGATTACTTTATGGAATCCCAAATCCTCGACCAGTTTTTGATAGTACGGCGGATTATAGGGCATCAGCATAATCGGGCGCGTAAATCCGTCAATCAATAGGCCACACTCATCATGCGTCGTAAAGTTCTGGGGGCCACGCAGGGCATCATATCCGTGTGCTTTCACCCAATCCATCGCCGTTTTAAACAAAGCCGCCGCCGCTTCAGCATCATTATCACATTCAAAAAAGCCAAACCAAGCGATATTTTCTTGATGAAATTCGTTATGCCGATGATTGACGAAAGCCGCAATCGTCCCCACCACCTTCTCGCCACGCAAGGCCAGATAATAATCGCCTTCCATGTACTCCCAAGCGGGGTTTTTCTTTTTATTCAAAATGTCGCGCCGAATCGAAAGCAGCGGCGGCACCCAATTAGAGTCATCTTTATAAACCGACCAAGGAAACTCAAAAAAGGATTTGTGATCGGCAGCGGATTCGACTTTTCTGACGATGACGGCGCTTGACATAAGAACTTACCTCATTTTGGAAAGGGGAACCTTTATAATCTTACCTCGCCTTAAATTTCCCGCAAACGATCTTGACATCTGCCCGTCCCTTTGCTAGTATGTTAACCATATTCCGCAGTAGCTCAGCGGCAGAGCAATCGGCTGTTAACCGATGGGTCCCTGGTTCGAATCCAGGCTGCGGAGCATTCAAAACGACCTCACATAGGTCGTTTTTGATTCATGACAAATACGCTATATTTGCTCAAGTGATTTCCACGCGATTCTCGTGTGTTAATAATATCCATAGGAATAAAAAATGATCTTAGAATCTGGTCACTTACACGTCGTCCCCGGCAAAGAAACGGAATTTGAAACTGCATTCAGAGAGGGTTCATTTATCATTCGTCGTGCGAAGGGGTATATCTCGCATCAACTCCAGCGCTGCATCGAAGTCCCCGGCAAATATTTACTGCTCGTCGAATGGGAAACGCTGGAAGATCATACGGTGGGCTTTCGCGGCTCAGACGATTATCAAGAATGGCGGACGCGGTTGCATCATTTTTATGACCCGCGCCCGACCATTGAGCATTTTAACGAGGTGGATTTAGGGGCGTAAGCTATCTGCGTTTACACCCCTTCCAGCGAAATACGCCTAAGAGGTGATTCAGTCTTAAATGGCGGTGATGTGCTGCCCGGCTTTGAAATCACCCTTGCCGCCTTGTTTGAATAGAATCACTCATTTCAAAATTATTCGCCCGTTTTGCGGCTGGCGATTGGCTTCATAAATAACGCGCAGACCATCAAGCGTCAGTTCCGGCGCGATTTCATCAAAGACTATCGTATGCTCGTTCATCAGTGACGCGAGTCCCCCAGTAGCAATCACGCGAATCGGCTTGCCATCGGTACCACGCACTTCAAGCGAAGTTTTAATCCGCCCCACTAACCCTTCCACCAGCGCCACATATCCCCAGAAGATACCCGACTGCATGGCATGAATGGTATTCGCGCCAATCGCATCCGGCGGTGGGATCAGATCAATCTTATGAAGACGAGCAGCACGACTCACCAGCGCATCATGCGCCACACCGATTCCAGGCGCAATCGCCCCGCCAATATATTCATTCTTAGAGGAAACCACATCGAAATTGGTCGCCGTACCAAAATCGACCACAATCGCTGGGCCGCCCCCATGAAAAGCGACTACTGCCGCCGCGTTTGCGATACGATCTGCGCCAGCTTGTTCGGGTTGGTCGATATTAATGGGAATGCCTGCATTGGCGGCACTTACGACGACAGGGTCTAAATTAAAATAGCGCTGTACCAATTCCACAAATCCGCGTGTCAGCGGCGGCACAACACTCGCAATCACCACCCCATGAATGGCTTTGTAGCCCACATCAGCGCTGTTCAAAAAATTCCTTACAAGTACAGCATACTCATCTGGCATTTTGTCCTGAACCGTCCGCGCCCGCCAATTTAACGCCCAACTATCATTAGCCCATAACCCAAGATGAATATTTGTATTACCAATATCAAATGCTAATATCATAATTAACCTTCAAATTTAAATTGGTTAATAGGGCATGTGGCTATTTTAAAGGTTTATAGAGGTCTTGTAAATTAACCTGTGACAACCGCCGCCAAAGGTAATTTTAAGATAAAGCAAGTACCCTTGCCGAGGGCACTCTTTACTTCAATGTGTCCATGATGGGCATTGATAATCTTTTTAACAATAGTAAGCCCAACACCACTGCCCCCTGTTGAGATGGAGCGTGCCTTATCTGCCCGATAGAAATGTTCAAAAATATGCGGCACATCTTTCTCGTCAATGCCGACTCCATTATCTTTAATCGTAATGACGACTTGTGCCTCTTCAAGCGTAAGATTGACTTGGATAACGCCACCCTCTGGCGTAAAATTGATCGAATTTTCGATCAATTTGCTGAAGGCAGTTTTGAGTTCCAGATAATCCGCCAAAATTGGCGGTAGGTCTGCTTCTGCTGCGAATGTCAGATTTTGATTTTTAACAGTTATCTTCGGCTGATATTTTTGCAGCACTTCCGAAACCAGAGTCTCAACATGTGTAGGGTGCAAATAGAGTTGATAATTAGCTTCATCAAGCCGCGCCAGTTCAACCAATGCATCCAACACTTTTGTCAAGTGGAGTCCTTGCTCTTCAATAAGATCAATGCGCTGCTGCTGGCGGTCAAAGTCAGTGGTCTTACGTAGCAGGTAAGCACTGCTGTTGATGACGGAAAGCGGGGTACGAATGTCATGCGACATATCAGTGATAAACTGCTTCAGGATATTCATACGTTCTCGCTCTGCCGCGAGTTCTAAAGTTTGCTGCTCTACCTGCTTACGCTCTGTAATATCGCGGCTGATTCCGACTAAGCCTGTAGGCGTACCATCACGATCAAATAAAGGAATTTTGGTCGTTAGAACAGTACGTGGGTTCCCCGCGCTGTCAATCGTCGCCCGCTCAATATTGATGAGAGGTTTACCCGATGCAATAATCGCTTGGTCATCTTGTTCAAACTGCGCCGCAAGCTCCGCCGGAAACAAATCAAAGGCCGTCTTACCAATCAGCTCATTACCATAAGCCGCTGCTTTGTTGTGGGCATCGTTACTAATAACAAAACGCCCATTTGCATCCTTGATAAAAATATAATCAGGCGTGCTGTCAATCAAAGTCCGAAGCATATCGCGTTCCTGAGCAAGTGACTGTGCGTTCTGCTTTCGTTCTGTAATATCAGAGAAAGTCACGACCACCCCTTCCGGGATACCTGTTTCTTTCCTAAGCAAGGGTTGAGAATTAATGGCGATCCAAGTAAGTGAATCATTCGGTTGGTGTACACCCATCGTCACATTAGACTGGGACTGCCCGGTCTTGAGTGTAAACATCGCGGGATGCAAATCGCCAGGGAAAAGAGATCCGTCCTCATGAATGGTTCGCCATTGCGGATCAATCGGTGTGAGTCCCATCAATTGATCGGCTGTTAATCCCAAAATTCGCTCGGCACTGGCATTACAAGTGACAATCGCACCGCGCTCATCATGAACCACCACCCCCTCGCTCATTGCCGAAATAACCGCACGGTAGCTTCCTTCGCTTTTCCGCAGTGCTTCTTCTAAAAGCGAATGACGCTTTTCACCTAACAAAGAAAGCCCAAGCACCACTGTGCCTATCGGGTACAACATGAAAGTAGGCAGCGCCGTAGCTTCAAATACTGCCCACCCAGCGCTCCCGCCCAGCAGCACAGTCCAAAAAAGGCGCTGTAAAGCGATGACGAGTCCTAATCCAAACAGTGTCTGCGCCTTTAAAGGGATACGGCGGCGTGTATGGTACTGATACAACGCGATACCAATAGCTGCACTCGTAAAAATTGCAGCTATACCTCCATACATGCCCCCACCGCCGGTTATGAGGCGACCTAAACTGACTACAATTGCAGCAATCACCCCTGGCACAGTACCACCAAAGACCCCAGCAATGGTGACAATCAAGGTACGTCCATCAATAAGAAATCCGGGCGTAACTTCGGTTGAAGTGAGCAAATTAACCACACCAAACAGGCCGAATATGCCGCCCTGTACCAAGCCCCATTTCCACCAAGTACGCTCCCCAAAATAGCGTATTGCCAGTCTATACACGGATAGGAATGCGATTAGAGAGATAAGGCTATTGGTAAGTGCGATAAAGAGATTTAATGAAAACACCCGAAATACACCCCAACTCATTCATCATAATGTTTTATTATTGTAAGGTCATAGAGTATCTAGGTTGCATCAAGGATTAAATATCGATATGTATTTCGCAAATTCTTCATAAATCGTTACCACGCCTGCATCTTACTACTAGCATCATAAAAACCGCCTGTTTGTGCCGGTGTGAACTTGTCAATAAAGGCCACCATCGCTCGGACGGCGGTTTTCGGAGTGAGACTTGCGCTTTCGCCGCCCATATCGGTCTGTACCCAACCGGGGTCTAAAGCGATTACCGTAATCCATGTCCGCTGCAAATCCATCGCCAATTTGTGTGAAATCATATTCAACGCGGCTTTGCTCGTGCCATAGTAATACGACCCACCGCCGCTGTCGCCGATTGATCCCATACCCGATGAAATATTGACCACACATGGATTATCGCCAGCTTTTAGCAGCACCGCCAGCGCATTTTCAAAATCCAACACGCCGAAAGTTTGCGGCGCGTCATCATCCCCCATGACAGGCTGCCCCGGCGCGGTAGGGGCATTATAAATCGCCGCGTTATTTATCAGCACATCTAACGCACTCACCTCTTGCGCGACCAGCCGATAGGACGCATCAATCGAGGCTTGATCGGCAACATCCAACGGCACAATCGTGAGCTGTCCGGCATAATTGGGTTGTAGGGTATAAAGTTCGCTGGCCCGCTGCGGATCACGACATGCCGCGAACACCCGATCCCCCCGCCGCAAATACTGCCGTGTAAATTCCAGCCCAATCCCACGATTCGCGCCCGTAATGAGAATGCGTTTCATAATTTAAGCGATCCTTACGCTAAAGAGTTTTACGTAATTAAGCAGTTGGAGCAGCGAAGATTTCCGTCAGGGCAACTTCAAAACCGGGCAGCACATCCCCGCCGTTAAGGGGCATTTCGCCTGTTAGGGTCATGACACCCGTGAGCGTATGCACCCGCACTTTGCGCCGCTGCGGGTCACAAATCCAGACCACCTGCACGCCGTCCGCCAGATAAAGATCAACTTTCGCATCAATCGCACTGTAGCTGTCGTTGGGGGAAACGACTTCAATCACAAGATCAGGAATCAGCGCGATAGGCCGCCCTTCAATTTCTTGGGTTTGCTGCAAATAGGCCGTCATTTGCGCCGCCGAAATAAACAGAATATCCGGGACGCGAGACCCTTTCACCCAGTCGGAGGCGTCGCTATTAGGTAAAATAAATGTGGCCTCTTGGAAGACCTCACCAAGTTGATGCGCCTGTGCATAGTGATCTAACAGGCGAAAAAGCAACCGAATCATCATGATATGGCTAAAAACCCCCGGCATTTTGATAATCCTTTCTCCGTTGATAAGTTCAAACGGCTGCTGCTCATATTCAGCGATGAACTCTGCCAGCGGCATCCCCACTCGTTCCTGTACTTGCGTCGTCTCCATTCTGTCACCCTCAAAACTACTGCTGTCCTTGCGAATAAGCTAACTGCTACAAGCTATTTTACTTCCACCTGATGCGCGTGGCGGATAAAGTCCTGAGCGCGGAGTTCGTCTAAAATGGCCTCATCAATCGCTTCATCTAAGGTCAATACCGTCAGCGTATTCCCGCCCGGCTGTGACCGCCCCGTTTGCCAACTGGCGATATTAACGTTGTTCTGCGCCATCATCGTCCCTACCCGCCCGATCACGCCCGGCTGATCGTAACTCCCCATAATCAGCAGATTGCCATGCGGGACGAAGTTCATGCGATATTCGTTGACCTGTACAATATGCGGCTCTTTATGATCGAGCAGCGTACCCGCCATGATAATTTCTTCGCCGTCTTCCAACGTCACTTGCGCCGAAACAAGGTTGGCATAATCGCCAGTTTTAAGCCCTTTCGTCTGGGTGATCTGCATCCCACGCTCACTGGCTAAAATCGGCGCGTTGATATAACTCACGGAATCGCCCAAAATTGGTGCAAGCAAGCCTTTTAATAAGGCCACCGTCAGCGGCTTGACCAAGCCAGATACCTCATCGCCCCGGAATTCCACCGCCACGCGCTTAACCGGATTCCGTGCCAGCACATGCAGCATCGTCCCGATATGCTCCGCTAACGATAAATACGGGCGGATCGTCTCGAAATCCACACCCGGCATAAAGGGCATATTGATGACATTGCGATAATCCACACCGCGCAGCGCATCCAAAACCTGCCGCGCAATCTGAATCGATAAATCCTGCGCCGCCTCAACAGTATTATCGCCAATATGCGGCGTATGAATTACACCATCTAATCCAATCAATGGGCTGTTATACGGGGGTTCTTCATGATAGACATCCACCGCCACGCCGCCTAACTGCCCATCTTTGAGCGCTTGTACGACAGCATCTTCATCAAGGATGCTGCCGTGCGCGGTATTAATTAGCCGTGCGCCCGTTTTCATTTGGGCGATTCGCTCGGCATCAATCAGCTTGCGCGTTTCGTTGGTGGCAGGGACGTGAATGCTGACAAAATCACTTCGATTGAGCAGTTCGCGCAGCCCCACCAGAATCACGCGCTCATCGCTGACGGTATCTTCGCTTAAATAAGGGTCATAGGCCAAAACCATCATGCCGAAAGCTAACGCCCGATGCGCCACCACCCGCCCTACGCGCCCTAATCCGATCAAACCCAGTGTCTTGCCTTGGAGCTGCGTCCCCGCCTGCCGCTTGCGATCCATCAACCAGTAGCCTTCTTTCATGCTGTTATGAGCAGAAATCAAGCGGCGGCTGAGCGCCAACATCAGCGTAAAGGTGTGTTCTCCGGCGGCAACCGCGCTCACCCCCGGTGTATTCATCACCATAATGCCCCGTCCGGTGGCAGTTTCTAAGTCAATCCCACTTAAGCCAGCGGCAGGTCGTCCAATAACCTTGAGATTAGGCGCATGTTCTAGCAGTCCCGAATCAATCTGTACATCGTCGCGGGCGATGAGGGCGTGCGCGGATTTTAACCCCTCACGGACGGCTGTTAAAGAGGGCGTGATCGTCTGCACCTGCGTATCATCCGCGCCACGCAGCAGCGCCATGCTTTCTTCCGTTAAATCCGTAGCAATGAGAATAGTGAATTTGTCCAAGGCTGCACTCTTTTTTTAGGCTTCACGCCACGCATTTTAGCGCAGCAAACCCAAACAAGAAACGCCGTATCATACAACTTTGGAACTTAGGTTTCAGAAATACGAATTTCGCTTATAATCTACAGAAAATGGATTAATGTTTTTGGGAGATACCAATCGATGGCTTATAAAACGTGGTGGGCAATAGAAAAACGCGTCATACATCAAGTATGTTCGGGAGAACTGACGCTTGAAGAGTTGGGTCGTGCAAACGTAGAAGTCGTTGCAGCGATTCATGAAGGCACACCGCTTGTCCATATCATCGTCGATTTAACCGATATTACCCGCTTTCCGACCAATCTTAAGGAACTGGCTGGCGTATTTAAACGGGATGATGCCACAACTGAACGCACGGGTTGGCTTTGTGTGGTCGGGGTTAACGCAATTATCCGTTTTTTTGCCAGCATTATTTCGCAGCTTTGGAACAAATCGCGTTTTCGCATGTTTGCGAGTGTCGATGAAGCCTATTCGTTTCTGGGGAAGTTCGATCCCTCACTTGATGTCACCCAAGCAAAACGCCAACTCCTGACGAATGAAGCAGCCTCCAACCCGAAGCAGCAATAACGATTTTTGGAGTGTATCCATGGCAATAAAATTACAAACCAAACCAGACCTCCCCGGACAATCCCCGATGCCAATCGTTGGCTGGCGTGGCAATGCTCTACAATTTTATACCGACCCGCTTGATTACATGCAAAAGGCTAAAGCAGCCTATGGCAATATTGCCCGGTTTGTACAAGGCGGCAATAGCAGTTTACTCTATGCGGAACATCGTTCCCCCGGAACAATTTTCGTTTTTGGACCAGATTATAACCGTCAGATTCTCAGTGACATTGCCGCCTTTGAAGTCCGCCCGGCAGGGGGACCAAATTCGCCCGCTTTCCAACGTCTGATGAACAGCGTTGTTTTCGTGAATGGCTCAACCCACAAATATTATCGTCAGTTGATGATGCCCGCATTTCACAAAAAACGCATCGAAACCTATCGTGATGATATGGTCGCCATTACGCAAAAAGTACTGGATGAATGGCAGCCAGGCGAGCAGCGCAACATCTTAAAAGATATGCAGCGCCTTACCTTAATGATTGCAAACAAAACGCTGTTTGGGGTAGATGCCAGCGATGAAGCAGACAGCTTAGGCAAGGTGATTCAGGAGTGGTTCAGCCTGCTGACTTCACCTGCCGCCATCATCAAAATTGATGCACCGGGACTCCCCTTCCGCCGTCTGCGCGAACTTTCGGATATCGTGGACAACACCATGCGATCAATGATTGAGCAAAAACGGGCGCATAATGTCGATGATGGCGATGTCCTCTCGATGTTGATTCAAGCCCGCGACGAAAATGGGAATGGTTTCACCGATGATGAGATCATCGGCAACGCCAATACCTTATTCATCGCTGGACATGAAACAACCGCAAACACCCTCTCGTGGACGTTGTACTTATTGGCACAACACCCAGACGTATTGCGCGATCTTTATGATGAATTGAGCGGCATACTTCAAGGCAGCGCCCCTTCCGTCGAGCAGCTTAATCAGCTTCCACTGCTTGAGGCCGTCATTAAGGAAAGTATGCGTGTACTGCCTTCCGGCGCACTCAGCATTCGTATTGCTTCCACCGATTTGGAACTTGGCGGCTACCCGATTCCGCAGTATACCGAAGTCATCTTCAATCGTTTTGATGTACATCACTCGCCTGAAATTTATACCGACTCTAATCGTTTTATTCCGCAGCGCTGGTTTGAGATAAACCCCTCGCCGTATGAATATCTCCCCTTCAACGCAGGCGCACGGATGTGCATCGGGGCGACCTTCGCAATGTTTGAACTTAAAATTGTGCTGGCGATGCTGTTGCAACGGTTTCGGCTGCAAGTCGTCCCCGGCGCGACGATCAACCGTAAAATCGGCTTTACCATGAGTCCAGCACCCGGAATGCCGATGCTGATTCACGCCCAAGATCAGGCTTTTGATGGCAATCGTGTAGAAGTTAAGGGTCGCGTGCGTGAGATGGTGGAATTACCGAGTTAGGTCGGTAGACAGGCATTTTTGTAGGGACAAAGGCATAACGCTTTGTCCCAAAGACCGCACAAAGTACTAAATCAGCTCATTGAACAGGTGAGAAAGCCCAATCTGGAGGCAAGGCAGCACATCTGCACTCCTAGCGATATTCTATTGCCAGTGTACATCTTTCACGTTTGCTCGGAAAAACCTTTATTTCTAGGATATGGCTAATTTGCGGTGTCGTTGTCTAAGGTATCCCCGTTATTTTAGCCACTCCCCTTGTCTACACTTTAGACCCTGAGCAAAGCAAGCACTTCGTACAAATTCCCAAAGACATGCGGCGTGATCTCTGCAAAAGCCGCCGGACTGCTGTGCGATTGATCGGGAACCGCATAGCACGTCATCCCGGCAGCGACGGCTGCTCGTGCGCCCGTTGGGCTATCTTCGAGCGTTAAGCAATCTGATGGGGCAAAACCGAGCCGACGGGCTGCCGCCAGATATACATCCGGCGCGGGTTTACCTGCCGCTTCATCATCCGCCGTGCAGCGAGTCGTAAAAATATCGCCCCAGCCCATTGCCTCAACCGTCGCGTTGATGATGCTTAAAGGCGAACTGGATGCAATCGCACGCGGGATATTCTGCTCGACCACATAATCTATCAATTCCGCCGCGCCGGGCTGCGGTTTGACCATCTGTGGGATCAGGTCTAGCATACGCTCCCTCAATTCGTGCGCCAATGCTAATGGGCTTTCCTCAAATTGGAGGATGCCGTGCAGCTTAACAAACATCTCATCCAGACGCATTCCGATTATTTGGGCGCGTACCTCATCGTTATAGGCATAGCCATGTGCCTCGAACAAATCAACCTCTGCCACATGCCAGATCACTTCCGAGTCCACCAAAAGTCCATCCATATCAAAAATGATCGCTTTGTGATTCATATTCCCCACTTTGCAGTTAGATTAGAAAAAGTTAAAGAGGCCTTATTTCGGCGCATAACGTGAACTTAATTTTGACACTCTACCTCGATTGTGATATATTTTACATACTCATTGTGACCGCACAAAATAGGTGTTTGTAAGTTTCAGATTATTTGCGCTATAGTAGGCGCAGGAAACAAACAATTCCTAAACCTAGCTTAGGAGGGAACGCATGGCAACAGCCGCAAGCGCTGTCGTAGAGAGAGCGCAAAAGAAACAAGTTGTAGTGGAAGTCGCGGCACCAAGCCGCCGCGAATTCTTATATTATATCTGGGGTGCCTCCATTGTGCTGCTGTTGGGCGAGGCCACTGCGGGGTTAATTTGGTTTGCACTTCCCCGCTTTAAAGAGGGTGAATTCGGCGGAACATTCCGTTTTACAGGCGAGGATATCCCGGCTGCGGGCGATCCACCCCTCGCTATCCCGGCTGGGCGCTTTCATGTGGCGCATCTGGAAGATGATCGTCTCGTGACACTTTACGGCGTGTGTACCCATCTGGGCTGCTTGCCAAAATGGGATGAAGGCACCATCCGCTTCCGCTGCCCCTGTCATGGGTCGCAGTTCAATGGTGATGGAACGTGGATTACCGGCCCCGCGCCGCGTGGTCTGGATCGCTTCCGTATGACGATCACCTTTACAGACGGTGAGGTCATTACGCAGGAAACCGGTGCCCCTGTAGCGTTAAATGGGCGTGAAATTGCCTCTCTCGCGATAGACTCTAGTGATAAGGTCATAGGGCCAGGACAAGGCGTTACGTTATAAGGGTTGTTGTTGTAATAATTAGTTAGTTGAGGAGCGATGTTAGTATGTCCATTCTTCCGTTCCCGTCTTTCCTTGATGACATCAAGGACAAAGGTTTTAAAAAGGCTATCTTTGAAGGCATAAATGAGGTTGTTGAGCGTTCAACCGCAGGCATGAATATTCAGGATATTCGTGAGGCGCTGCGTGGTGAGGCCCCCACCCGCCGCCCGAATCCTCGTTTGCAACCTCATGCCGACGGCTTCTGGCTGCACATGCGTCCCAGTTATTTCCATAAGGATATGACCGGGTTATATCCCGAATTCCGCTTAGGCTGGCTTTCGACCTATTTTGTCTTCTTTGAGACCATTACCGGTCTACTGCTGATGGTGTGGTATACGCCTTCTCCAACTGTGGCTTATGGCGACATGCTCAACATCCTAGGCAACGTTCCACTTGGGCAGTTGATGCGCGACTTGCATCGCTTGGGCGCAGAATTTATGGTCTTGATCGTCTGTCTGCACATGATACGCACCTTCATGACGGCAAGTTATAAAAAGCCGCGTCAGTTTACATGGGCGACCGGCGTTATCTTGCTTTTGTTTACGCTTTTGCTTAGTTTTACTGGTTATCTGCTGCCCTGGGATCAGTTAGCACTTTGGGCTGTGACCATCGGCGCATCCATGATCGAAGCCGCTCCTCCCGCAATTGTAGGCGAAAATTTGAACCTGCTGGTGCGTGGCGGCCCCGATATTGGCGCGAATGGTTTGCTGCGCTTTTATCTAGCGCATGTCCTTTTGCTGCCAGCCTTTCTGTTCATCTTCACGGGTGTTCACTATTATAAAGTGATCGTCCATGCTCACAGCTTACCACCACAGAAAGAAAATATCGGTGAAGACACTGCCAAGCGCGTCCCGCTGGACAAGCGTGTGTACTTTATCCCTGATGTGCTGACCAGCGAAATGATGTGGATTGCCGTAACCACTTTCTTATTGATTGTGTTGTGCGTCTGGTTCTATCATGCCCCGCTAGAAAATCATGCTGACCCACAAATCACCCCGCTTGGCACCACCGCCCCCTGGTACTTCCTCTGGGTTCAAGGCGCATTAAAGTTGGGCGATAAAGTGCTGTGGGGCATTATTTTCCCGACGGTCTTATTGGTCTTCTTCTTGGTCTATCCTTATCTGGATACTTCTGCCAGCCGACGTTACGCGGATCGTCGCTTTGGCATGAGCCTGTGTTTCGCACTTGTCTCGATGATTACCTTCATGAGCTACATGGGGCTGCCGGAATACGGTGTCTCTACAGCACCCAGTACCGAAATCATCTATCGCATGAGGCATGAACCTACACATGGGGCAATGGGTATTCTGCTCCCTGTGCCGTTTGACCAACTCGCTCCGGGCGTATATACCACCCGTCAATTTGAAGGCACCGAAGAAGAAGCCGATGAAATTGTTGCCGCGCTCAACGCCGAGTTAGACAGCTTTAGCTTCCAAACCTTAGACGCAGATAGGAACCCACAAACTACACCGCTGCGTGATTTTATCAGCGGACAGCTTGGCCTTACCCATAGTCCAGTCGTCGGAAGTTCGCTGCGCTTTAGCACTGTCCCAGCCGCATCGCCAGAACTTATCGCTGTGATGGAAGAATTCGAACATGAATTGGAAGCCGAAGGTGAAGCCCTTCATAATGCCATCGGCATTATCGCGATTAGTGATGTACAAGGCACTCTGCGCCGCGCTGATGTGCTTATTGTCTGGCAAGAAGTCGAGTTAGAAGGCAGCAAACCCGTACTTGATGAAAACGGCGAACCCAACCCATTGTTTAACGAGGATGGTTCACCTATGATGCGTATTGAAGAAGGCCACACCTTCATCCATCGCGACTCATCGTACTATATGAAGTAACTAATACCGATTTGTCGTTGGGGTGTACATTTTGTATGCCCCATTCTTAACGACATAATGATTTAACACCCAACACCCACGACTCAGGGGGAGATAAATGCTCGCTCGTATGCTTGTTGAAAAAATAGAAAATCGCATCCTCGTCGGTGTGACCATGTTCGTCGGGATTATGCTCGTCATCGGATGGGCCGCCATTAATGAGAATGCGCGTATGGCTTCCTTTACGCGGCAGTATGAAGCCCGCTCTGCCGAGCGCGGCGCGATGCTGTTTGCGGCGAACTGCGCTACCTGTCATGGTACGGACGGCAGAGGCATTCTCGCCCGCGCACCCGGCCTAAACAGCCCACACTTCTTTGGTTATGATTATTTTGCAGAAAATGCCCGTCAGATTAACGCACTGCAAGCGGAGCAATCCGTGCTTAATCAGGAGCGCACTGATCTCGCTACCGAAATAACTAACGCAGCCACAACTGCGGAACGTGCCGCCGAAATTGATGTCCGGCTGACAGAAATCGGGGAAAGGCTGAATGGTGAAGCTGGAATTACAGCAGAACTCGCGCCTTTGATCGAAGAACGGGACGCACTCGTCATCCAACTTCAAACGGCTGTCGATAACGGCTACCCGTTGGAGATCGTCAACGGTGATAATGGCAGCGTGTTGGACTATGAACCAAGCCGCCTTGGGCAAGTAGAATGGGCGGGTACGCGCGAATCTTACATCGTCACAACCTTGATTCATGGTCGTCCGACGAGCATCGGCTATTGGCCTGCCGCAATGGTATCTTGGTCAAAACAAACAGGTGGCTCGTTACGTGACGATGAATTGGATGATCTGGCCTCCTTTATTCAAAACTGGGATAAAGGTGCGGATTGGACGATTGAAGACGCGCTGGCGGTGAACCAATACGGCATCATCCCCGGACTTCCCGGCGCTGGTGGCGAAGCTGGCACCCCCATCGGTGTAGATGCAGCGACAATCGTCCCGCAGCTTGCGAGTGTCGTCGGCGACCCAGTACGCGGAGATGCCATCTATAATGGTCGGGACCGCACCGGAATGCTACAGCGACTCGGTTGCGCGGGCTGCCACGCCAATGAAGCCGTTGCTCCGCTTACTGAACAGAAATGGGATACCGCCATCAACGTCCGGCTGCAACTGCCACAGTTCGCTGGCTATACTGTTGAACAATATTTAACCGAAAGCATCGTAAATCCCGGTGCCTATACCGTACCGCCCTATGCTTCTGGCGCGATGCCTGCTAACTACGGCGAACAACTGACTATTCAGGATATGGCTGATATTCTGGCTTATATCCATACTTTTAGCACGGTTGATCCTTATGTCGCACCGCCCCCCGGAGCAGAAGCAACAGGCGAAGCACCGATGGGTGAAGCAACTGCGGAAGCAACTGCCGCCGCTGGCGCGATGGAAATGACACCAGAAGCAACTGCGGAAGCAACTGCCGCCGCTGGTAGCTAATTACCGAAACAAACATCTATCTCCAAAGCCTCCGGCAGATCATTCGCCGGAGGCTTTGTTGTGTAAAGGCCAAACCATGAAATTCCCAAAATTTTCCCCAAGAATCAGTACAATCAGCCTTATAAGTTTTATCCTGTCCATAACTGCCGCCAGCGTACTCCTAGCGCAGACCACCCCACCGGAAGCCACGCCCGAAGCGACAGCCGAAGCCACAGCAGAACCCACTGATTGCACGCCCCAAGGCTTAATCGCGGCGCAAGCAGCATTACAAGCGCAACTCGACGATTTCGCCGCCCAAATTGTGGATGAAGAAAATGCTTCTTCCGCGTTAGAGGCGCTCTATCAGGTAGGTACGGCCTATGAACAGATTGCGATCGACTGCGGGTACATCCCTGCCGATATTGGCGAACGATTCGTCGGCACAGATATCGAAAATATTCTCGCGGCCTTAGAAGAACTTTCTGGCGATCCGATTCGCGGACAGTTACTCTATAACAATGAAGAACCTGCCGCTGACGGCAGTGTGCTGGCTTGCGCCGGTTGTCATGAAGGCGGCGCAGTTGGCCCCACAACGGCAGGCACATGGACACGCTGGGACGAAGTCCGCCGCCTTGACCCCGCCCTTGCAAACAATACCTTCGAGCATTTTATGACCGAAAGCATCCTGCTCCCCAATGCGTATGTTCCGCCCGAATATTCAGCGAATATGATGCCGCAAAATTATGGAGATCGCCTTAGCTACCAAGACTTGGCTGATCTCATCATCTATTTGGAAAGTCAGGATCAATTTTTAGATCAATAAGCTAAAATCCATGCCATCGTCCGCAAAATCAAAATTTGAAAAGAATCTATTTGTAGGGACAAGGCGTGCCTTGTCCGATTTTTACACAAGTGATTATTTTGCATGACCAAACGCTAACAGATCGGCGCGATTTAAGGTACAATCATGCCGTTTTTAGCGACGAACACACGCGAGGAGCTACCCCATAATGCGAAATAAAATGCGGCTGATGACGCTTATCCTGTTGGTGGCCTTGACCGTTGGTCTGTTGGTCAACCCCAATCGAAGCACCCTAGCACAAGACTCTACACCCGAAGCGACACCTACTACCGAAGCGACAGCCGAAGCCACACCTAACGCCGATGCGACAGCCGAAGCGACAACCGATGTTGAAGTGATCGAAGCGACGGCTGAGACAACTGAGGAAGCCACCGCTGAAGCAACTACCGAAAATGCAGGCGGTGAAACACCCACCGAGACCGATGCCGAGCCGGAACAAGCAGAGGAAGAGTCGCCACGCGGTATCAGCCTGTTCATTTTGATGATCGGATTGGGTGGTGTGGCGTTGGTCGGTTTCGGCAACATCTTGCGCCAAAACTTCCGCGCTGATGACAACGTCGAATGATTCCACCTAGTGATTTTTATCACAAATACGCTATAATAGAGGCAAATTACAATTAGGGATGAGGTCAATCGAATGGCACAAGCAGTAAGCACCCAACCTTGGGAAAAACCTGTTTCTGCTGAGTCCGAGCGCCAGAAACTCGCAGTGAAGGGGCGCGGACGCTGGAAATTTTTAGTTGGTGGATTATTGATCCTCGCCGCTGTCGGCTATTTGGTCATTTCCGGCACGTTAAGCGGCGCACGTTTTTTTATCACAGTCGATGAACTGCTGGCGGATCCGGCTTATGTCGGTCAGACGGTACGGATCGCTGGAGCCGTCATCGGGGATACCATCGCCCAAGACGGTGATTCGATTACTTTTACCATCGCCCATATCCCCAAAAATACCAACAATCTGGGGGAATCGCTGCACCTTGCCGCCAATGATACAAGCGCCACCCGCCTCGTCGTGACATATGAAGGAGCAAAGCCCGATCTGCTCCAGCATGAGGCGCAAGCCATCCTCAGCGGGACGCTGGACGAAAATGGCGTTTTCCATGCCAACGAACTTTTGCTCAAATGCCCCAGTCGCTTCCAAGAAGGCAGTTCTGACGCGTCACTTGGCGCAGCAGAACCTCCACAATCGTAACTGCCGCCTTTGGTAAGAACGCAGCAGCTTGTGTCCTTGCCAAAGATCATTTTTAAATAGGTTCATCGTTATGCTTGCCGAAATTGGCTTTGTAAGTGTTTTTCTGGCTTTTGTCGCGGCGCTTTATGCAGTGGCAGCAGCAACCTACAGCGGACGCATCCATTCTGAACGCCTCCTCCTCAGCGCCCGTAATGCCGCTTTAGCCACCTTTCCCCTGCTGCTCATCGCCGCCTTAGCGTTATGGATTGCGTTGATACGCGGCGATTATCAAATCAACTATGTGCGCTCCGTCACCGACCCGCAGACACCCCTCTTTTATCGCATCACCGCCTTATGGGGTTCGCAACGCGGCTCGATTTTGTTCTGGGCGCTGCTGATGAGCGTGTTCGCGTTTGCCGCGCTCCTTTCCAACTGGAAAAGTGACCGCCGTTTGATGCCGGGTGTAATCGCCTATACGATGGCGGTGCTGGCCTTCTTCTTGTTTTTGATTATCTTTCTCGAAAATCCGTTTGAGCGCGTTTGGGTGCGCGATTTGCCATCCGGCGAAATTGGCATTGTCGATTCGGTGCTGATTCCGCCCGATGTCCGCGCTCCGCCAGAACAACGCTTGGTGGAAAATTCGCAGGGGCTAAACCCGCTGCTGCGTCACTTCGGGATGGTCGTTCATCCGCCGATGTTGTATCTCGGTTTCGTCGGGTTTACGATTCCGTTTGCCTTTGCGATGGCGGCACTCGCTTCCGGCGATCTTTCCACCAATTGGATTAAGGCGACACGCCGCTGGACGTTAATCGCATGGCTGTTCTTGAGCTTAGGACTGCTGCTCGGCGGACGATGGGCATATGATGTCCTCGGCTGGGGCGGCTATTGGGGCTGGGACCCGGTGGAAAACGCCGCGTTTTTGCCCTGGTTGCTCGGTACGGCCTTTCTGCACAGCGTCATGATCCAGGAAAAGCGCGGGATGCTCAAAGTCTGGAATATGTTCCTGATTATCGGTACATTTTCTGCTGTGATCTTCGCCACTTTTGCCACGCGCAGCGGCTTGGTCGATAGTGTTCACAGCTTTGCTCGCAGTTCAATCGGGATGCCGATGTTTTTGTTTTGGGCAGGGATTACGCTGATCTCGGTGGCGCTCATCCTCTGGCGGCGCTCACGCGGCGAACTGCGGGACGAGCATCATAACACCGGCCTCTTAAGCCGCGAGACGATGTTCGTCCTCAATAATGTGATTTTTGTCGCACTGACGGCGGCCATCTTCTGGGGCAGCTTTGGCGCACCGATTTTCTCCGAACTTTTCCTCGATTCCGAAATTACGCTCGGTCAGGAATATTTTCTACAGGTCACGCCGCCCCTATTCTTAGCGCTGTTTATCCTCATGGGTGTCGCTCCCGTGACGGCATGGGGCGCGACTTCATTGGCACGTTTAGGCCGGACGCTGCTCATTCCCCTCGTGTTGACCGTCGCTTTTGTGATTTTACTGATCGTCACTGGCACATCGAACTTAGTTGCGCTGATCGGTTATGGCTTCGTCAGCATGGCAGGTTTCGTCGCCTTGTATGAAATTTGGCGCGGCGCGGCGGCAAGAATACGCACACATCACGAAAATCCACTGCAAGCCACTGCATCGCTTTTCACACGTAATCGGCGGCGCTACGGTGGTTATATTGTCCATTTGGGCATTACGATTCTCGGCATCGGTGTGATCGGCAGCACGATCTTCCAGACCGAACGCCAAGTCACGATTCAGCGTGGCGAAACGATAGCCGTAAACGACACGTATCAGATGCGTTACGACAACTTCACCGAAGCCATCGCGGAAGATGGCCGTTTAATGGAAATTTCCCAAATCACGGTCTTCAAAAATGGTAACGAAGTCGCCCAACTGCGTCCGCGCATTGATAACTTCCCTGATATGCCTATGACGATTGCCGGCGCACACAGCACCTTAGAAAACGACTTTTATGTGCTGCTCATCGGTTGGGAAGAGGTCAACTATTCCGCCGCGACCTTCCGCGTGTATATCAATCCCTTGATCAACCTCGTCTGGTTAGGTGGTCTGATCTTGATGTTAGGGACAATCATCTCGGCATGGCCTAACGAAACCGTCCCGGCACGAGTGACGAAATCCATCCCTGCGGGGATAGGAGCAACCGCGTGAAACTACCAAAAGATTTAACGCAAAGGCGCAACGATGCAAAGTTACGCAAAGTGATACGCCCTTTTTTCTTTGCGTTGCTTGGCGTTCTCTGCGTCTTTGCGTCTAGCTTTGGCTTTTCTGTTAGGGCGCAGGAAGCCACCCCCGAACAACGCCCCGTCACGGATGATGAAGTCAACGCCATCGCCGGCCGGATGTACTGTCCGGTGTGTGAGTTCGTCCCGCTGGATACCTGTGGCGAACCCGCCTGCATCGTCTGGCGCAGCGAAATTCGGGCGCAACTTGCCACTGGACGCACCGAAGATCAAATCATCGCGGACTTTGTGGCACGTTATGGGGATCGTGTGGTCGGCGTACCACAAAATAGCGTACTGCGGACTTTATCGCTGGTTGCGCCTTTTGCACTCACAATAATAGCGCTGGGAATTGGATTTTTCACCTTTGCACGCTGGCGCAGGCCGAATGCACCTACCGGACACATAGAGTCACGCCAAGAAGCACCCCCTGGCGAAACTTTAGAAGCAGATTATTATCGCTCACGACTGGACGAGGATTTACGGAAATAAACAATGGCTGCACCCGAAATCGAAGTACTCGACCTCTTAAATGAACCCGCGCCGTCCAAATCACCCCAATTGGGACTTGGCTCAATTGTCCTGATTTTGGGGCTGGTCATGGTGGTTGCCGTCGTCGGCGTGGCATTGACGCGGCAAAATCAAGTCCAGCCTGCCAGCGGCCCCGCGCCAACGTTCAGCCTGACCACTTTTGAAGGGCAGCTTTTTGATCTGGAAGCACAGCGCGGCAAAATTGTCGTCCTGAATTTTTGGGGCTATTGGTGCGAGCCGTGCCGGGCGGAAGCCCCCCTTCTGCAAAGCATCTATGACCAATATAAAGAACGCGGCGTGGAGGTCATTGGCGTGACATACATCGCGCCCGAACTTGACCGGACGATGGCATTTCTTGAGGAATTTGGTATCACCTACCCCAACGGTGACGATTTGCAATCTAAAATGGCTGAAGACTATCACATCACCGGCGCACCAGAAACCTTTATCATCGACCAAAACGGCGACATCGCCAATGTCTTTATCGGGCAGATCACCGAAAATATTCAGGGCAGTATGCTCACCGTTGAAGACCTAACCGGAACACTCGATTGTCTTTTAGCGTCAAATGGCGAGGCGGCAAAAACCTGTATCGAAAGTTTTAGGCTGCAATGAGCATCACCGGACTCATCATCGCGCTGATAATCGCGTCGGCTTTTGCCTTGTGGGTAGCCGCGCCGCTTTTTCAGCGAAACACAACCCAATATACCCAGGAATCTGATGTGATCGCCCACCAACGAGAACGCCTCATGGCGTATTATGGGAGGGTGCTGCGGAACATTCATGATCTGGATGAAGATTACGCCACAGGAAAACTCGATGCCGCCGATTATGATCGTGATCGCGCTTTATGGGTTGAACGCGGCATCCGTGCCTTAAAAGCAGTTGATGATTTACAATCGCAGTTGATCGCACCAGTCACCACCGACGATGCCGCGCTTGACGCAGCCATTGACCGTGCGATTGAAGATGCAGTGCGGGAAGTCCGCAGTAGTTAAATTTTAATGGTTGGCATCTTAATAAAGAAACTCATGACTCATTCTTGGCGATTTCCTGATTCAAAATTTGTCAGCTTATGTAGTCTGTTCTTGTTAGGAATCGGGCTAGTTTCCGGCTGCTCCGGATTAGGCGGCGAACCTGCCATTATAGAAACACTCGCCCCCCCTATCGCTACCGAAGAAGCGCAGGCACCCGCACCTGTTGCGACGGAAGAGGCATTCGCGCTAGAAGCGACGGAAGAACCGTCCGTAATCGGGCGCGTCACCGGACATCTCATCAATGGCACAGCAGGAGGACAAATTCCCTCGTCGCTCCCCGTGACGTTGAGCAGCATCACCGACAGTCTCGATCTGCAAACGGTACAAACTTTCCAGACAACCACCGACGCTGACGGCAGTTTCGTCTTTGACGGCGTAGAAATCGCCGCGAACCGCCTCTATATCGCCGCATCAACCTATCGTGAGCGCAACTTTGGCAGCGAATCGGCAGTCGGAGACCCATTAGCGGGAACACTTGACCTCCCGATTACGATTTATGAACTGACTGAAGATCGCGCCGTCTTGAGCATCGCGGAAACCAGCCTTCAGATTCACTCAGTGGGCGATAATCTGGATATTCTGGAAAGCGTCCGCATGAGAAACGAGTCGGATCGCGTATTCAGCAGCAGCACCGCCGCTGGTACAGGGCGCTTCGCCACCGTCGCCGTCAATCTGCCAGTTGGTGCGGTCATTACGGGGTTTGATAATCAAGAGCGCTATGTCCCTCTGCCGGAACAGTTCGCCATTATTGATACACTGCCCGTTCTTCCAGGGGAAGATCATACCCTGCGGCTGTCTTATCTCCTCGCGTATAATGGCGGCGCGATTATTGAATATCAAGTTGCATATGCCTATGAAGGCCAACTGCGCCTGTTAGTTGATTCCGACGCGCTAACCCTCAACAGTGATCAAGTGCAATACACAGGCACAGAAACCATCGACCAGACGACTTATCAGGTTTACGAAGGGGATTTAACACTGGTGGCGGGGGATGTCGTCCGTTTTGAAATCAGCGGCATACCCGACCTCGGCACATCAGCCGATCAATCGGTGGTGACTTCCAACAATCTACTGCCGATTTTTGCGGGAATTGCCTTGATCTTGCTTGTCTTAGTCAGCGCTTTATTTCTCCTACAAAGTCGCGGACGGGTGATACCAGTCAATACCGATCAGGTGATTAACGGCTTAGTGAAGCAAATCGCTGAACTCGACTCGCAGCATGAGCAGGGACAAATCAATCATGACCTGTATCAACGGCGGCGGTCAGCGCTAAAAGCACGTTTGGCACAGTTGATGGATAACTAAAATCGTGATTGAGCGTCCCATTATCGAAGCACAAAGCATCGTCAAAGCGTATGGCCTTCTGCCCGTCCTGCGCGGGCTTGATTTACAAGTTGTTCGTGGGCAGTTCGTCGCGCTGCTGGGACCCAATGGCAGCGGAAAATCGACTTTTCTACGCTTGCTCGCCGGACTCAGCCGCGCCGAAGCAGGCAGCTTATTCGTCGGCGGTTGGCAGCTTCCCCAAGAAGCATCCGCCGTCCGCGCCCAAATTGGTCTGGTGGCGCATAAGCCTCTGCTCTATGAAAACCTAACGGCACGAGAAAATCTCGCTTTCTTCGGGCGGCTTTATCATCTTCCCACCGAATCGCTCGATTCTCAGATTATGCAATCGCTAAAGCATGTCGGCTTAGAGCGCCGTGCCGATGATCTGGCGCGGACATTTTCGCGTGGGATGCAGCAGCGGTTGAGTCTCGCTCGTGCGTTGCTCCACGAACCGCATATCCTCCTTTTAGATGAACCTTACACGGGCTTAGATCAAGCCGCTTGTGCAATATTGGATTCACTCTTAAAAGAAGCTCATGCCGCTGGACATACGATTGTGATGACGACGCATGAACTTGACCGCGCTGCATCTCTGGCAGACCGCATCATCATCCTTTCACGGGGGAAAATCAATTATGATGTGCCGACAGCCGATCTCAGCCCAACTCAACTTTCGGCGGACTATGCCGCGATTACAGGATAGCGATGCGTTGTAAAGATCACAAAGTAGGGGCGACGCGGCGCGGCGCCTACCAACATATACCTGCACTTACATTTGTAGCGCAACCATGAAAACACCTTTTTTTAAAGCCGTTTTAACGATCATCCGCAAGGATTTGTTGACCGAACTCCGCAGCCGCGAACTCCTCAGCGCCATGCTGCTGTTCGCACTGTTGAGCGTCCTCATCTTCAGCTTCGCGCTGGAACTCAATCGCACAGCACGGCAAGAAGTCGTCAGCGGCGCATTGTGGGTAACATTGATTTTTGCCAGCATCCTCGGCTTAAATCGCAGCTTGGCGATGGAGCGCGATCAAGGCAACCTAGATGCGCTTTTCCTCGCGCCAGTAGACCGCAGCGCCATCTTTTTCGGCAAAATGCTTGGCAATTTCTTGTTTACATTGGCGGTTGGCCTCATGCTGCTGCCCTTAATGACAATCCTGTTTAACATCACCTTAATTCAGCCTGCCCTATTTCTTACTTTAACGTTAGGAACGCTTGGTTTAGCCTCCGTCGGAACGCTGCTCTCTGCGATGACTGTGCAAACTCGCGCCCGTGAAACACTGCTCCCCATCGTCCTCCTACCTGTCGCGCTGCCTGTATTACTTACCGTAATCCGTGCTTCATCCGGCATCATCACTCATTCACAAACCGCGAATTGGCTGCCTTGGATGCAACTACTCGCTGTCATTGACCTCATCTATATCGCGCTGTGTACGCTGCTGTTTGATTACGTCGTCGAAGATTAAGAATAGTTTATAGAAAAAAATTAACGTGTTTTTAAAATTTCTTTGTCATTTAACATGATAGAATTATGGGCTTAACAATAAACTAAAGGACATCATCATGGCAGTTGTGGACTACTTTAAAAACGCAAAAGACTTCACTGTATACGAGGCAGGCCAAGTGATTTTTGACGAAGGTCAATCCGGCGATAAAATGTACGCGGTTAAAGAAGGCATCGTTGATGTTGTTCATAATAATCGTGTATTGGAAAGCATCGAAGCTGGTGCATTTTTTGGTGAGATGGCGCTTGTGGATTCCGCGCCGCGCAGTGCCAAAGCCGTTGCCCAAACGGACTGCAAAATCGTCGTGGTCGATAAAGCCCATTTCTTGTTCCTTGTGCAAGAAACCCCTACTTTCGCGCTTCAGGTAATGCACATCATGGCAAATCGTCTGCGGGTTATGAACGAACTGGTTTAAGTTAGCCCAAGTGGTTGTTGGGGCGCAGGAATCTACGCCCCATACCACAACGCCTACCAACAACGCGCTATTCCCGTTCTAAAGTCACCAAATAACCGAACATCAGCACCCGAATTGTCTGCCCATCATCCCCAACACTGGGAAAACTCATCAACAGCGCCTCCCCTACAATCTCAGTCAGCCGCACGGGTTCTTCGCCTGATGGAGGCAGCATTACGCCGGAAACACCAGATTGTTGATTAATCGGATCAAAGTTGAACGCTAAAAAAATATCTTGGCTCGGCTGCAAAAATCCGCCAGTGCCTTTGACCAATACCGCCCCACTAGGGATATGATAGCGTGCAGGAAACTCATCGCGTGTCCTTGCTATAAAGTCTGCGACATCTTGAATACTGCTAAAATCGACAATTGGTGTAACCTCGGAAGAAGCGACATCTACGTAATAGGCCATCTCAGTGATATATGTTGGAGAAAGATCGTTGCGAAGCGTGACCACCAACCCGGTTCCACTATTTGCCCATGAAAGAGCGCTAACACGCAAAAATTCTGCCCCACTGCTATATTCAGCAGACACATACGCAGGCAACCCTATATTGGCAAAATCGCGCTCCTGGTTAATCAATTGCGTAATTTCGCCGCTTTGTAGGTCGATTACCCAGACTCCAGTTGCGGGGCTATTTTGTTCAGACGGACGCACTAACAACGCCAAATGTGTTCCATTAGGCGAGATTGCCGCCGATCCTTCTAACCCATGAAGCGGACTCGGATAGACAGGAAATGGTTCATTGAGGATTCTGCCTGTTAAGTCAAGCACAAGTTCCGGCTCAATTATTGGGAAGAACAGCGCATCGGCAGCAATCCGATAAAGCCCCGATTGACTTATGCTTCTGGAAACGCTCCGGTCATAAATGGTACGGAAAAAATAAAGATCGCCCGTTACAGGATTCCATATCGGCTCATAATCCAGCAAGGCTGCCTGATCGTCAATCGAAAGGAAGCCTCCATAAAGGCCATCGTCGGTGCGGTTGAGAAAAGATTTCCCAATCACGTTGAACAGCCAGATGTCGCTTTCTTCAGCGTTGCGGAAAGCATCTTCCGTAAACACCAACCAAGTGCTATCTGGTGACCACTCTAATTTGATGTTATTTGACAGGCGTAATTCACGCGGCAGTGAGCTGCATTCACTCGCATCGCTAGTAAATATGTAAAGACAAAAAACATCGCGGTCACTCCAAGCAATCATCTCAGCATTAGGCGAAATCACCGCTGTGCGATAATTGATCTGCCCGAATGCCTCATCCATCCGCTGCACATCAACGACGCGAAGACCAAGTTCTGCCGATTGCGCGTTCA
Organism: Anaerolineae bacterium; assembly: GCA_034437895.1. Lineage (GTDB taxonomy): Bacteria > Chloroflexota > Anaerolineae > Aggregatilineales > Phototrophicaceae > JANRLJ01. Next base: position 32,914 of record DAOTTO010000456.1, read on the forward strand.
CACGAATGACACTCAGAAGCACTATAACAAGCAGAAAGAATTTCTTCATTATCGTCTCCTTATCTTCACAAAGCGCTATAAGCTAATTCTCTTCCAAAACACCCACAAGGCAAATTCACGCAATCGAGAAATTTTTCACTGGTTTGGCAAGCAGGGATGCGCTACAATGGAATCTTGTAGATTTTAGGAGATTTCTGTAGATTTTATGAGGTAAAAAACGTTATGAGCGCTGTAAAAGAAATGCCTCTCTCCGCAGCAGAAAACCCATCACAAAACCAAGATCGTGAACCCCGCGTTCTAACTCTACTTACGATTGTGACGATTCTGGCCGTCGCCTTCGGGCTGGTGATGGCGCTGTTCTATGCCGGAACCGACATCGACCAGGGCAATATCCAACGGATTTTCTACCTGCACATGCCATCATTCTTCGGCGCGTTTTCTGCATTTAGTGCGTCCGTTGTCGGCGGCGTGATGTATCTGCGAACACGCAAAGTCAAGTGGGATACACTCGCACTGGCAGGGGTAGAAGTCGGTTTGGCGCTGTCATTGGTAAATTTGATTACCGGGGCAATTTGGGCGCGTCCGATCTGGAATACGTGGTGGACGTGGGATGCGCGTTTAACCAGCGCGGCCGTCATGGTGCTGACGTATGCAGCCTATTTGATGCTGCGTAACGGCATTGAAAATGGCGAAACGCGCCGCCGCTTTGCCTCCATCTACAGCATCTTGGCGATTGCAACCGTCATCCTCACGCTGATGATTATCCGCATTGTCCCAGAAACCATTCATCCCGTCATCATTGGCCCCAGCCCACAAAACGCCGAAGGTACTTTCGAGGCAACATCCGGCGTGGTGCTGGCACTCCTTCCCAACTTACTGATTTGGTTTACGCTCGTCCCCTTTACACTCGTCTGGCATCGCATCCGCTTGCAAAATGTGGTGGAACGGGTCGAGTCGCTCAAAGCAGAATTATTGAGCCAATAAACGTAAGAAATTGAACGTAACTGCGTGTGGTTCGCATTACACAACGAGGAACGCATGACCTATTTCCGTAATATCTTGTTTTCAACCGCCCTATTGCTGCTTTTCGTGCTGCCCACATTGGCTCAGGATGACGGCGAAGACACAACGACTCCACCCGTAGTGCCATACTTCAACGCGGAAAACCCACGAACGCTCTTTAATGTACCGATCCCTTTTGGTTGGGCAGATATGAGCGAGGCGAATCAGGCGCATTTCGTCAACGGCGACCTGCAAGCCGAGATTTACACGTTGGTACTGGATGCCGCCGAGATTTCCGAAGCGACCAAACAAACGATTGATGCGCTTGCCCCCGATCAATTCGGCTTACAGGGCATCCAAACAGTGGTTGAGCAGATTGCCGCAGAAACACCCACGCTGCGCTTCTGGTCATTGGTGACGCTCTCTAACGGTGATTGGACGGAAGCCATCTATCAACTCGCGGATGGTACGGATGTCACTGCCTTCGCGCAAGTCCGTGAGCAGGCGATTTATGTGCTGGCCTATTTTAACCGGGCGCCGGGTGATTTTTTGATGCTCATCAAACAGCCGGAGAAAAACGCACAAGGCCGCTATGAACCACAAGACGGTATCGCCGCCGCGATGACGGATGTCTTTTTCGGCGAGACCCTTACGCCAGAAACTACCGATACTGTCGCGCTTTCTAATGGCGACTGGCAGTACAATCTCTACCCGCCCCTGAATGATTTACCTCTTGCCGCGATTGGACAGGCACGCGGCGATGCGGTTTATGTCGTCATCGAAAATGGCGACGAAGACCTGATTAACACCGCCAATAAAGTCTTTTTTACCGTGTTTTTCGGCTGGTTCGTCACACCCTATAATGACCCCTATCTTTACCTGGCTTTAAGCGCAGTCGCCATCATTATGATCGCCTTAATCGCCAGCATCATCCTGCGCTATCGCAATTTAAGAAAAGACCTCGCCTTAATTGAACGGCTGAAGCAAGAAGCATAAAAGTCAACCGTAAAGGCGCGAAAGAATTAAGGCGGATGGCATGTATACGCTTTAACAATTAAATACGGAGTTCATATAATAAGCCCCGACCCCCTCCCCGGTTACGGCCTGAGGGGGCGACAGTAACTTTTGAGGCACTGTCGCAAAACGCATTTTGAGCGAGCGAAACCCCAGTTTTCGAAGCGATTGCAAGTGCGGACTTACAATCGCTTCTCTTAGAGAAATCTAGTGTCGCCCCCCTCCCCGGTTAGGGCTGAGGGGAGAAATACAAGAAGCGCTGTACCGTCCCCTTTCCCCGGAAACGGGGCAAAGGTTAGAAGATAGGATGGACGACTCGCCGCATCGCCCTATAAACACAATTTACGGGTTAGCGGGGGCTTCAGCTTCCAACAGCGACTCCTGCGTCACTATATCGCTTTCGCCCACCATCGTCACAATATCTTCGGGGATGGTGCTGCCAGCCAGCAGCTTAACCATACTGTTGACCATCGCTTGTGCCGATGTTTGCCGGGCGACTGCTACCGATCCGCGCATAAAATAGCCATCGCGGATGTATTCTTGGGCTTGTGCCTCCGCATCCACACTCACGATAATCACCGAATCGGGTTCAAAGCCAGCTTCCTCCATCGCCCGAATCGCGCCGTAAGCCCCGACATCATTGATGCTGGCGATCACGTTGAAGTCCACGCCGTCCTCGATTAATCCCTGGATAGCGTTATAACCGTTTTCTTCCGTACCGCCCCGATAGCGCCCAAGAATGATGGCATTAGGCGCAAGTTCAAGAATGCCATCGTTAAGCCCATCTGCGCGGCGGATAATATCGGGTAAATCGGAATAATCGAGGACGACGACGTTGGCCTCCCCGCCCAATTCCTCCCGAATCAGACGACCCGCGTAAATGCCGGGGATATAACCCAGCGTATAGCTATCGCCGCGCATCATCACGCCGCCATAATGATTATCCCCGCCGCTGAATAACACTAACGGCAAATTGGCTTCATCTACATCGGCCAGCGTTCCATCTACAATACTTAAATCCAACGGGCAGAGAATCAAGCCACTTGCGCCGTCCGCCCGTGCTTGTTCAATCAACGTCACTTGGCGGTTAGGATTGTTGTCCGCGTCATAAATTTGCACCTGCAGGCCATCTCTTCCAGCATCTTCCACAATTTCACGGGCAATTCCGGCGTGATACTGGCTGGTACGGTTGCACGTAATTAAGGCGACAAATCCCTCATCGTCCAAATGTTGGTTTGCAAGCGCAATCTCTTCCTCGCTAGGGAAGATGTTCGCGGCATTCACACGGCGCTCCGACAAGACTGTGGGTGGTGAAAGCACTTTTGTGGCGCTCTCTTGGTTGGCAAACACCAGCGCAGCGAGAACGCCCGCTATAAGCAGTACAGCCAGCCCAGCGCCTAAAAGCAGCCGCTGCTGTGTCCTTTTTTTCATTTCCGAAAATTCATGCTTCACACGCGGCACAGTCGCCACCGGAAAGCTGCCTGTACTCGGCTTAAAGCCCGCCGCCACGCGCAGCGCATTGAGCATGTCTCCGGCGTTGTCGTAGCGTTCATCCGGCTTTTTAGACAGCGACTTCATCACCACCGCGTCCATCTCGCTGTTGAGGTGTGGATTGTGCTTACTTGGCAAATCTGGCTGTTTTTCCAGATGTTTATAAATCACGGAGATCACATCGGTGCTTGAGCCTTCAAATGGTGGACGACCCGTCAGCATTTGATAGAGAATCACGCCCAGGCTGTAAATATCGCTGCGATGATCGAGCGCTTCGCCGCGCAACTGCTCTGGCGACATGTAGGCGGGTGTACCGACGATGTTGCCCGTTTTGGTGATGTCGTTGCTGCCGGAAATCAGCTTCGCCAGCCCGAAATCGGTTAAACAAGCGTTCCCTTCATCATCCAGCAAAATATTACTTGGCTTCAAGTCGCGGTGGATAATGCCGCGCCCATGCGCGAAGGCCAACCCTTTGGCAATCTGCCCGAAAAGCTCCACCGTCCGCTCAATCGGCAAAATCCGGTCACGCATGATGTCCATAAGCGACCCGCCTTTTAGCAAGCGCATCGCCAGAAATGCCAAATCATCTCTCAGCCCATAATCAAAGACGGGAACAATATAGGGATGTTCCAGCGAGGCGATAATTTCCGCTTCATGGGCAAAGCGACGGTGGAAGTCTTCCTCAGCATGAGACTGCTCATCGCTTAGATCAATGACCTTCAGCGCAATATCGCGGTTTACGTTGGGCTGATAAGCGCGGAAAACCGTCGCCATTCCCCCCTTACCAATACGCTCTTTAACTAAAAAATTGTCTAACTGCTGCCCGACCAGATCATCTAGTCGCATGATGCCGCCTTAGCTTAATGCTGCATTGTTGGATAACGAATATGCCGTTACAGAGTATAGCGACTGTAAACGGATGTCGCTATAGGATTCAAGCGGTAGGAGTGTCTAAAAAGGGTTACTGTAGGGACTCGCCGATGTGTGTCCTGTAGGAAGTGACTTGTGTAATTTCGCTGTACTTAACCGCGTCAGATAAACACAGCTGAGATATTCATTATCCGCGCATCCGTAGGCGGGTGATCGAGGAGTGACCTAACGCATGATGAACGAAATAACCCTTTCTACACAACGCCCTTTTGAACTTGGGCTTTATTCTTTTGCAGAACTTTCCCCCGACCCCAAAACAGGGCATAAGCTGAGTCCAGCCGAGCGCATCCGCGACCTTTTAGAAGAAATTGAACTGGCGGATCAAGTCGGTTTGGATGTATTCGGCTTGGGCGAACATCATCGAGAAGATTTTGTCTCGTCCGCGCCAGAAGTCATCTTGGCAGCGGCAGCCGCCCGTACCAAAAACATCCACCTCAGCAGCGCCGTCACTGTACTGAGTTCGGACGATCCAGTGCGTGTGTTCCAGCGCTTCGCCAGCCTTGATCTTGTGTCGAATGGACGCGCCGAAATCATTGCCGGACGCGGCTCATTCATCGAATCGTTTCCACTTTTCGGCTACGACCTGCACGATTACGACTCGCTCTTCTCAGAAAAGCTGGATTTGCTGCTCAAGATCAGAGAAGATGTGCATGTAACTTGGCAAGGTCAACATCGTGAGCCGCTGCAAAATTTAGGCGTGTATCCACGTCCAGTGCAAAATTTGTTACCGATCTGGGTGGGCGTAGGCGGCACACCCGAATCGGTGGTTCGGGCAGCAAGCCGGGGGCTGCCGATGGCGCTGGCGATTATCGGCGGGATGCCAGAACGATTTGCGCCGTTTGCCAATCTTTATCGTGAGGCCGCTGCTCAGTATCATTATGATCCGGCGACCCTGCCCCTGAGTATCAACTCGCACGGCTTCATCGCCGATGGCCGCCAACAAGCAATTGACGAGTCCTTCCCGGCAGTGCAGGTGGTGATGAATAAAATCGGACGTGAGCGTGGCTGGTCACCGATGCGGCGTGAGCAGTACGAAGCATCGGCGGAACTGCGCGGCGCAAACTTTGTCGGCAGCCCTGAGGACATCATCGAGAAAATCTTGTTCCAACATTCGATCTTCAATCATCAGCGGATGCTATTGCAACTAAGCGTGGGGACGATGGCGCATGATAAGGTCATGCACGCGATTGAACTGCTCGGCACAAAGGTCGCGCCCATTGTGAAGGAAGAAATCGCCCGTCGTGTCGCCGTCCCAAGCCTGTAATAACCTGAGTTTCGGACAGTGTTTTCATTCTATCCCCATCCCTAAATCCCCTCCCCACTTCGTAGAGAGGGGACTTAAAGAACCATTGTGAGCCGTTTTTCTCCCCTTCGCCATGCAATGGAGAAGGGGTCGGGGGATGAGGACATCATAAAAGTTAATCAAAGT
>DAOTTO010000457.1:0-1535 GCA_034437895.1 Anaerolineae bacterium
CAAGAATTAGAAGAATATCTCGCTTCGCTGGAAAAATGCGCCGATGAAGAGTTATGGATGATCGCCCATACGCGGCTGCCGCTGGCTCAGGATATGCGTCTGCGTGAATTGACCGATAAAAGCAAAAGCATTAAATTAGCCACAAGCGAGGAAAAAGAGCTTGACGATTTGCTCGACACAGTTGATCGCAAGGTATTGATCCGTACCGAGGCGCTCTATATCCTGCAAAAACGCGGCTATGATATTAAACGCCAGCTCAATATCGCGATCTGATGGATCGTGGCAATATCACAAGCGTTACGCCGCCAAATCCAGCAGCGGGCGAAAAACTGCTGCGAATACTGCCAGTCGCAAAGCGAGATTACAGGCGACGCATTCGAGATCGACCATATTGTGCCGGAAGCCGTCGGCGGCGCTACGACGCTGGATAACTTGTGTTTGGCCTGCGGCAATTGCAATCGCAGCAAGCAAAAAGCCCAAACCGGAACTGATCCGCAAACTGCCCAACAAATTCCGTTGTTTAATCCGCGAAGGCAAAATTGGCATGACCATTTTGAGTGGATTGAGGGTGGCACAACCATCGCCGGACGTACCGCGATTGGACGCGCTACCATTGTCCGCTTGAAGATGAATCGTCCGCTTCTGGTGCGGGTGCGTAAACGTTGGGTCGAAGCAGGCTGGCATCCACCCAAAAAGGACTGAAATTATGAAACTACTGACTCACTCGTTTTCGCGCATGACATTTTTACTCGCGCTCATCCTGCTGCTTGCGGCTTTCGCCAGCATCGCCCCCGCGCAGGCACAATCCACCCCGGCAGCAAACACCGCTGCATGGGATGGTCACAGCCGTTTTACCATCCTCCTGATGGGCATGGATCGCCGTCCATCCGAACAGAACAGCCTGCTGGTTCGCACCGATGCGATTTTTCTTGTCAGTCTCAAGCCGGGAGAAACGCCGCAAGACTCGCGCATCGGAATCCTGCATATCCCGCGTGATCTGCATTTTACGCCGCCGAACAGCAGCGAGTTTATCCGCGTCAATACACTGATGGAATTAGGCGAACAGGTTCAGGCGGGTTACGGCGCGACCTACGCGATGGAAGTGCTGCAATACAATCTCGGTATCTATATTGACCGCTACGTGCTGTTCGATTTTCAAGCCTTCACAACGTTGGTGGATGCGATGGGCGGCGTGGAGATCACGACAGATTATCCCATCAATGACCCGACCTACCCCGATATGAATTATGGCTACGACCCGTTTTATCTGCCGCGTGGGACGCATGTGCTGGATGGACACCGTGCGCTGCAATTCGCCCGGACGCGCCACAGCGATAATGACTTTTTACGCGGTGCGCGCCAGCTTCAACTCATCAGCGCCATCCAAAGCCAGATCGCACAAAATGGATTGATGGATGACCTCATCCGGCAAGCGCCTGATTTATATGCACAGCTTGACGGTCAATTTTATACCGACTTGACGCTTAACGATCTGATTCAACTGGCGCTGTACGCCCATGATCTGCCGCCGGAAA
>DAOTTO010000458.1:0-1912 GCA_034437895.1 Anaerolineae bacterium
GCCAGTACGCCGGAAAAATTGGCGCTCACGCAGCAGTACGGTGCGGAACACTTCATCAATACCAGCAGCGAAAATCTGCGTGATCGCATTAAAGAGATTACAGGCGGCAAAGGTGTGGACGTGGTTTACGATCCTGTAGGCGGTGATTTGTTCGATCAGGCCGTGCGAAGCCTGAATTGGGAGGGTCGGCTTTTGGTCATCGGATTCGCCAGTGGACGCATTCCTGAAGTGCCAGCCAATCTGACGCTCGTGAAAAACATTTCGATTGTCGGCGTATTTTGGGGTGCATACGCCGGACGCAATCCTAAAGTACTGACGGGATCGCTGTTGACGCTGCTAGAATGGCACGCCGAGGGCAAGCTCAAGCCGCATATTTCGGCGACGTATCCACTGGAAAAAGCCGCTGATGCCCTATTTGCGCTCATCAACCGTCAATCGACAGGCAAGGTCGTGATTACGCCGTGACGCTGTGCCTAGCGGATTTTTTCTACCGATCAGGCCGGACATACGTTATCATTGACCTCATCTACTTTTCTATTCGTAAGTGACCTTAAATCTATGCCGAAGATTTTTATCTCCTATAGACGGGATGATAGTATCGCTATTACAGGCCGTATTTATGACCGTTTGATTGCGGCCTTCGAGAAAGATAATGTTTTTCAGGATGTGGAAGATATTCCGCCGGGGGTGGACTTTCGCAAATTTCTGCAAAGCCAAATCGCCGCGTGTGACGTGGTTCTGGTTGTGATCGGGCGAACATGGCTGACGATTCAAGATAACAACGGACGCAGGCGGGTGGATAACACCGCCGACTTCGTGCGAATCGAGGTCGAGGCCGCCCTAAAACAGGAAAAAATTGTTATTCCTGTTCTAGTTGATAATGCGTCATCCCCTCCCGAATCGGATTTGCCTGTTGTGCTGCAAGAGCTTAGTTACCGCAACGCCTCTACAGTGCGCCACAATCCTGATTTTAATGGGGATATTAATCGCCCCATTGAAGGTATAAAGCTGGTTACGTCCGTTCCGTTGCCTGAGCCGGCGATCAAAACGCGCAAAGGGAGTGTTACGCCGCTACAATCCTATAAAGCTAATCTTTTAAGCGGGACGGATATTCTGCCTGCGCCGTTTGCATGGGTTGAGATTCCGGCGGGAAAAGTTAAGTTGGTCAATACGTGGGATAAGGACGAAAATACCTATCTCAAGAAAAATCAGCCGCATGAGTTCGATGTCCCCGCCTTTTCCATCACTAAATATCCAATTACGAATGGGCAGTATCAAATCTTTGTGGATGTGCCAGATGGTTATGCCAATCCGAAGTGGTGGGATTATTCGTCCGATGCAGCCGTATGGCGTAAAGCGAATCCAAAGCCGCTAGACCGCGATTTTCCCGCCGACGACCATCCTCGCGCCAATGTGACATGGTACGAGGCTGTTGCCTTTTGCCGCTGGTTGAATGCACGGGGAAATGATGAATCCGTAGGGGTGACGCGCACGTCGTCCATGCAAATTTCCCTACCTACCGAGCAGCAGTGGCAGCGGGCGGCGCAGGGCGATACCGGTTGGGCTTATCCTTGGGGGAATGATTGGGACGCATCGCGCTGCAACAACAACGTTTCGCCCAACGATAGTAATGCCACGACCCCTGTAACGACCTATGAAGGCAAGGATAAAGGCGACAGCCCATTCGGCGTGAGCGATATGAGTGGCAATGTATTTGAGTGGTGTTTGACAGAATATACGACAGGCAGCAGTGAACTTGTCGGCAAAAATGTGCGTGTTTTGCGTGGCGGTTCGTGGTGGGTTGATGTTACTAATGATTTCAGAGTGGAAACCCGAAATTGGGGCGATCCCGATAACGGGAACTTTATTCGCGGATTTCGTTTCGTCCGCTTGGTTTAAGGAGATCGGATTT
>DAOTTO010000459.1:0-2273 GCA_034437895.1 Anaerolineae bacterium
CGGGTGACGAAATAGATTAATCCGGTTGCTATATCGGGTGTGGCGTTCCAAGAAAGCCAGCGATAGCTGCCATCTTTGCAGACATAGCGATTCTCAAATGAGAGCGTTTTTAAACCGGCAGCAAGCTGTTCGTTGCTTTCCCGATTGGTTGGTTCTACATCCTCTGGATGGACGAACTCAATATAGGGTTTCGCCATCAGTTCTTCAAGTGACCAGCCCAGCGTTTGTGACCATGCGGGGTTGAGGTCTTTAAAGTAACCATCAAACCCGGCTGAACCGAGCAAATCGATGGACGACGTATACAAGCGGTTACGTTCTTCCTCAATCTGTTTTTGCTGAGTTATATCACGGGTGACGAAATAGATTAATCCGGTTGTGATATCGGGTGTGGCGTTCCATGAAAGCCAGCGATAGTCGCCATCTTTACTTAGATAACGATTTGCGAAAGACAGAGTGAGTGCGCCTGATGCGGATTGTTCGGCAGCCTCTCGGTTGGTTCGTTCTACATCCTCTGGATGGACGAACTCGATATAGGGTTTCGCCATCAGTTCTTCAATTGACCAGCCCAGCGTTTGTGACCATGCGGGGTTGAGGTCTTTGAAGTAGCCATCAAATCCGGCGGAACCGAGCAAATCAATCGATGACGTGTAAAGGCGATTACGATCTTCCTCCGCTTGGATGCGTTCCGTAATATCCAAGATAACGCCCGATAGGACGACGCGTCCATTCGCCAAACGTCGGGGTAAAGAACTCGCTTGCCACCAATGAATGCTACCATCCACCTTATTAACCAAGCGACCCGCATAGTTCCAATTGGCGGTAGTCTCAATCACTTCATTGACAGAGTTTATAAAGGCAGCCACATCATCTTGATGGAACAAGGCAACAAGATTGTTGATATCCGTCATCACTTCTTCATCTGTCACGCCTGCAATAGCGTGAATTGCGGGGCTGATATAATCCATCTTCCAGACCCCTTCGTGTGCGCCGAATTGATAAATGGCACCGGGTGTACTGGCAGCAATATCACGGAAACGTTGATCGCTCTGTTGGGTTTCTTGCAACAGGCGGATCGTTTGGATAATGGTAGAAGCTTGTGCCGTAACCGAAGTAATTTGGCGAATTTCTTCAGGCGTAAGGTCAACTATGCTTGCTGACTGGACGCTGATATAGCCTAGCCATTGATGACCTACAGTGAGCGGGAAGGCACAGAAACCATACATCCCAAGCTGATTGTTTAATACCTCACGCGCTGCCGGATCAAAGCGTTCATCGGTACTGGTATCCCAGAAAATAGTCGGTTGGTCGCGCTGGATCGTCTGAATAACAGGAAATGAATCGACTTGATATTGGGTTCCAATCGGTTCTAGGGGGTCGCCACCTGTGCTTTCCCATACTGCCGAGACCAGAAGTGATTCTGGCTGTTCATCAATCCAAGGACGGTCAAATAACTGGATATTCGCACGGTGCATCCGCTTGATAGTTGTTGTCTGGATAATCGCATCGAGTGCGTCTTGGAGAGTTTCGGCGCGGCTTAACTGGGCGCTGCCTTCATATAATGCTTCTGTTTGTTGCAAGGCGACTTGGGTTTGTTGGAAGGACCGGGCATTTTGGATGGCGATAGCGATTTGGCTGGCTAGCGTGGTCTTAACGCGTACATCCTCGTTATCGAAGCGATCAACTTGCTCAGATTGCACATCTAGTACCCCGATCAGTTCGTTGCCCACAATCATAGGCAGTGCCATTTCTGATCGGGTGCCAAGGAGCAGCGGATTGGGCAAGAAGTCTGGAGTTTGTTCAACATCATTCACTATGATGGCTTGATGTGTTCTGGCAGCGCTAGCAACCAAACTGTGGGGATGGTCGAAGGGAATAGTACGTCCTTCGGACACCATGTGTCTGCCGATTTCACCCGCGCCTGCTGCCAACACCAAATTCTCACCAGCTTCATCCAACAGATAAATATGGGCATGATAGAGGTTAAAGCGTTCTTTCGTTAAGTCAGACGCATTTTGTAGCAGCTCGTTCACATCCAACGTACCAGTCGCTTGTGTACTCACTTGCGCTACCACTTCCATATCGTTGGCACGCCGACGAATGATTTCGTCTTGAATTTTACGTTCTTCTTCTGTTTGCTTTTGCTGTGTTATATCACGGGTGACGAAATAGATTAATCCGGTTGCTATATCGGGTGTGGCGTTCCAAGAAAGCCAGCGATAGCTGCCATCTTTGCAGACATAGCGATTCTCAAATGAGAGCGTTTTTAAACCGGC
>DAOTTO010000460.1:0-11914 GCA_034437895.1 Anaerolineae bacterium
GTTTTAAAAACCCCTGAAGGGGTTAAGTAAAAAGGTTCTTTAACCTCTTTAGAGGTTTCCAGATTGCGCGTAGCTCTGGGTTTTGAACCCGGAGCGGCTGGCTGCGTAAGGTGAGTTAATAAGTAGACCGACGTAAGTAAATGGAAAAGATTTAACCACAGAGCGCACGGAGAATATAGAGATTTAGCTTCAAATTCTTGGTGTTCTTGGTGTCTTGGTGGTTCAAAATACTCCAACACCTTTCGAGATTCTACAATAGTTAATAGTGAAAAGTTTTTAGTAATGAGTGGAATAAAAACCGATGAGTTCCCGCAGACGGCGTGATGATTGGATTGATGACGACGAATATCCTGATGATAAGGATATTGACGATTTCGGAGAGGATTCCCCTATCGATTATGATCGCCTGACGATGGGGCGGGTTGGCAAGCTGCGCGACCCTTTTTGGACGCGCAACCGCATCATTTTGGCGCTCATTGCACTTATACTCCTGCTGAGTTTTGCCCTGGCTGAAATTTTGCCGCTGCTCAATCGTTAGCGGAGTGGCTAAAACAAAAGACGAAAATTTTCTTTGCGATTCCTTGCATCCTTTGCACCTTTGCGTTGGATCTTCCGCTAAATGCTAATTGCTGAAAGCTGTATTTATGACATTGACTTCCATCGTAACGGGCGGCGCGGGCTTTATCGGTTCGCATATCGCGGAACGCCTCTTAAAAGAAGGCCAGCGCGTCCGCATCGTCGATAATTTTCTCTCCGGCAAACTAGAAAATCTGGCGCATCTCGCCGAATTCGGGGACGCGCTCGAAATCCACAAGGTCAGCGTAACAGATTTGGATGCACTGCGTCCCCTTTTTGCGGATGTGGATACCGTGTTCCATCAGGCCGCGCTGCCGTCTGTGCCGCGCAGTATCGCCGCTCCATTGGAAACGCACGAAAACTGTGTGACTGGGACGCTCAACGTCCTAATCGCAGCGCGAGATTCAGGAGTCCGGCGCGTGGTGTATGCGGCCTCGTCTGCGGCTTATGGTGATAAAGAAGAACCTACCGCCGTTGAAACCATGTCCCTCCGCCCGATTTCCCCTTACGGCGCGGCAAAAGTGGCTGGCGAGTTGTACTGCCAATCGTTCACACAAGTGTATGGGCTAGAGACGGTCTGTTTGCGCTACTTTAATGTGTTCGGCGCACGGCAAGACCCCAAATCGCAGTATGCGGCGGTAGTGCCATTGTTTATCACGTCCATGCTCAAAGGCGATCCGCCCATCATTTACGGCGACGGCGAACAATCGCGGGATTTTATCTATATTGATAATGTCGTTCAGGGTAATCTGCTGGCGAGTCAATCTGCGGATGCCGTGGGACAAGTGATGAATCTGGCGACAGGCAGCCGGACGACTCTGCTGGAATTGATGGAAAAATTAAATGCGCTGATGGGGACGCAAATCGCGCCGATTCATGCCGAAGCCCGTTCCGGCGACATCAAACATTCGGGCGCATCGATTGCGCTGGCGGAGACGCTGCTGGATTATGCGCCAGTGGTCGATTTTGAAACGGGTTTAGCACGGACGATTGATTGGTATCGGCAGCATGGCGGATAAACCCCTTAAGCAAGTCCACATCATCGCGCGGTTGAACGTGGGCGGCCCGGCGATTCATGTCGCGCTGTTGGGGGAAGCCTTTAAAGCGCGGGGCGATGAGTATACGCTGATTTCCGGCATGATCGACCCCGGCGAAGGCGATATGGCCTATTATTCGATAGAACGCGGTGTCCAGCCGTTGTTTCTGGCGGAATTAGGGCGCTCGTTGAATCCGCTCAATGATGTCGTCACGATCTGGAAATTGTATCGGATGCTGCGGCGCATCAAGCCGGATGTCGTCCATACGCATACTGCGAAAGCCGGATTTGTGGGCAGAATCGCGGCATGGCTGGCGCGGGTGCCGGTGATTGTGCATACCTTTCACGGGCATGTCTTTCATGGCTATTTTAGCCCTGCCAAGACACAGTTGTTTCTGTTTTTGGAGCGATTCACGGCGCGTTTATCCGATACGATCATCACGATTACGCCGCACTTACGGGACGAACTCGCGGATATTTATCACATCACCCGAAAAGATCACATCACGGTTGTGCCGTATGGACTGGACTTAAGCCCTTTCGCAGCCATGCCGCGTAAAAATGGCGGTTTCCGGCAGGCGTGGGATATTCCGGCAGATGCGCTGCTGGTAGGCATTGTCGGGCGGTTTGTGCCGATTAAAAATCACACACTGTTTTTAGAGGCGGCGGCGATCATCCACCACGAAATTCCAGAGGTGCGATTCGCGCTAGTGGGGGATGGCGAACTACGTGAAGCCATCGAAGCGCACATCGAATCGCTTGAGCTGCACGATGTCGTGACGATCACGGGTTGGCAGCGCGATATGCCACCGATTTATGCTGATCTGGATGTATTGGTCATCAGCAGCAATAACGAAGGCACACCGTTTACGTTGATCGAAGCGATGGCGACAGGCTGCCCGGTGGTTTCTACCGATGTCGGTGGCGTAGCGGATTTGCTGGATAATGGACGTTTAGGGGCGCTCGTGCCACCAAACAATCCACAGGCACTGGCAGACGCGATTTTGCAGGTGTTACGCAATCCGCCGGACAGCGCCCAAACCAAAGCCCTGACTTTAGAGCATTACAGCGTGGCACGACTGGTTGATGATTTAGATAAGCTCTATCGAAACCTGCAATCAAAAAAACGTTAAAACGGACTTTATTCAGGGAATATTTCTTGAACTGCCAATGTGAATCTTGGAAACAGCGTACCGCCATCTAACACGCCATCCAATTTAAGAAGTTTTATGGGTTGTCCGGGGGTATAGACTTCGACCATTTTAGTTTCTGGTAAAACAACCCAAACAAGCGTCCCAGCCGCAAGATAATTGGCTACTTTCACGCGTAAATCTTTTTGCGATTGATAGGTGGAAGGAAAATCAATTTCAACTGCGAGATCGGGCGGATTCGGATTATAGCCCTGCCGTGCCAACTCAGGCTGCCGTTCTTTAGAAATATACGCGACATCTGGTGCATAGCGCTCGCCAGAAACCATATATCCGCCGGCTTCTCCAGTAACATAACCCAAGTGATGAAGTTCGACATAGTTAGCAATATGACGCAAAATGCGGCTTCCAATATAGGATGCAAAGGGATTTGAAGGCACTTCGACAGTCTCTCCCCCGATAAATTCAAACAACCGATCTGCATTTTCGGGCAGGTCGGTAAAATTATCAAATGCCTCGACACTAGAAGTTTGCTGCCAAACAGCCATTTTGCATCCCTCTTGTTTTATCTCTATTCATTATAGGCGATATAGGCCATAAATAATAAGGACGCAGCCACGCCGCGCCCTTATCCTATTATTCAGTTGTCGCCTGAAATTAGCGGCGGCTGCCGCCTGCGAAGATTTGCAGCAGGAACAGGAACAGGTTGATGAAATCCAAATACAGGGTCAACGCACCGATGATGCTGAGTTTCATTGTCAGTTCGCTATCGCCCTGCAAGCTCAAGCTGTAGCTCATCTCTTTGATCTTCTGGGTGTCATAAGCCGTCAATGCAGTAAAGAGCAGCACACCAAACGCGCTGATGATGAAGCCGAGTGTCCCACTGCCGATCAAAATGTTGACGAACATGGCGATCACCAGACCGATGAGGGCCATCATCAAGTAGCTGCCCCATTTGGTCAAATCCATTTTGGTCGTCAAGCCGAACATCGACATTGTGCCGAACAGCACCGCCGTCGTCCCGAAGGCGGAATAGAGCGCTTTAGGATCATTCTGGACGAAATACAGGAACACCAACGAAAGCGTGAACCCCGTCAGCGCGGCATAGACGAAAAAGCCTGCTGCCGCCAGATTCCCAGTGAGCCATTGGCGCGTGATGCCGAAACTAAGCGCCAACACAATGGCAAACTGCGCCACAATCGCCATCATCCATATCGTACGCTGCGCCGCCAAAGCCGCCAACGAGTCATTGGTCGCCACGACAAAGGCCACAACAGCCGTCGTCAGCAAGCCCAGTCCCATCCATAGATACACCATCCGCATGACGCGGTTGATCTCTAATCCTTCAGGGACAGCCGTTGCAGAAGGAAGGCCCACTTTACTGATGTTGTTTGAATTCCTAAAGTTGTTCATCGTTTTTGGAGTCACTCCTACGTTAGAAAATTACGGGTCGGTTTTTGTTGATGCACACAATCCAGCAAACCAACTTCTTTTATTATACGCTTAAACGCAGCGGATTGGGTCAACCTTTCATGGGTAAACATGTTATCCTAATGAGGGTCAAATGTACCCCCTTAAAGATTGGGGGGAAGTTGCAGCCCAGCACGCTGTACAATAGATAACGCACAAAAAAGGGGCAGTTATGAGGCGCGGAACCATTGTTATCGCATTGTTCATCCTGATCGTTGCAGGGGTGATCGGCGCAGTATTTTTCCTCCGTAACCAACCACCGTTAGAAATTACCCTCGCGGTTGACCCGCTGGCAGCCGATTGGATGGAAGAAGCGGTTCAAAATTTTAATGCCAGCGACATTACGATCAACAATACCCAACGTATTCATCTGACTTACACCGTTATCCCGGATTTTGATGTCTGGCAAGATACGCCTTGGACGGCACAAAATCATCCTGATGGCTGGCTGGCGAGTTCTTCCACAGCGACGACTTATGCCAATATGCCGCTGCAAATCATCGCCCCATCTACCGCACGAACACTGCTCGTCTGGGGCGCATATACCAGCCGTGCTAACGTCCTCACGGATGACGGTACTATTCCCCTCGATTGGGCACAGGTTATCAACGCCGCCGAAACCGAAAATTGGGGGCTGCTCGGTGGCGAGGAAAATTGGCGTTTTGTTAAATTGGCTTTTTCGCTACCGGATAGCACAACCATAGGTCTAGCAGCGCTGTTTTCTGGCGCGGCAGCCGTCGCGGAGAACGTCAATATCAGCGGCGCGACACGCGGGGCAGACTTTGAAGATCAGATCGGCGCGGTGGTCAATCGTGTGCCGAATTTTAATACCATCGGTGCAGATGCGGCAGCATTTATGGCGCGTGGGATTTCTCAGGCGGAAATCGCGCTTGCGCCGGAAAGCCAATGGTTGAATAACTTGCAAGGCATCGTTAGAAATGAGCCAATCATATTCAGCTATCCCGAATACGCCTTTGTGTTCGATTTTCCGCTGGCAGCTTATGAAGATACTACCGATCCGCAAAATGCTGATGCGATTGCGGCAGTCCAAGCCTTCGGTGCGTGGCTGCTGCGCCCAGAACAACAGGCCACCTTGGGTAATTATGGGCTGCGTCCGGTGAATAATGCGCCGAGTGAACCTAATGATCTTTTCGCGGCTGGGGAACAATACGGGATTCAGCGTAACCCCATCATCAGCGCCATTATCCAGCCGCCGAATGTGAACGAAGCACGGGCATTAATTCAATGGTTTGGGACGGTATCGCGGTAAATTGTTTTGTTGAAATGGTTAACAACAGATTTTCGCAGTTTTAGATTTTTAGGAGGGATTTTCTCCATGCGACACACCATTCGTATCTTTATCCTTGTGTTGGCCTTCGGGCTGTTGGCGGGCTGCGACAGCACCGACTCTGGTGGCAATGCTACGCCCCAGAGCAATATTCCCGCGAATGCCATCCAAATTTCGATCATCTACGCGCCGGAATCTGAGCAGTATCTCCCGCTGACAATGCAGGAATTTAATCAGGCGTATGCGGAAGGCCGCAATCCCGTTACCGGGCAGCCTCTCGCTGAAGGGGAGCGCCCGATTTATATCACCGGGCAAAGCGGTTCTTCCGGCACGATTATGCAAGGCATCGTGAATGCCATCGTCGCACCAAATAACCAAAATGTCGCCCGCCCGACGATTTTCGCACCGTCAGTGAGTCACTGGCTGGCGCTGGGGAATTATCAGGCCGGACGCGAAATTTTCAACCTTGCAGAAACACGCCCGACGGCACTCGCGCCAGTCGTCATAGCGATTTGGGAAAGCCGCCTCCGCGCCATCCAAGAGACGGTGGGTTATGAAGACATCGGTTGGGAAGAACTGTTACAAGTGCTGAACAGTCCCAACGGATGGGAAGATTATGGGATTACAGGGCGGCGGACGGTCTATTATGGACATACCGACCCGTTCATCAGCTCAACCGCGCTTTCGACCCTCATCGCGGAGTTTTATGCCTCTGCCCGTGTAGCTGGCTTTACTGGCGCACGTTTAGGGATGGAACAAGTGCGCGACCCCGAAATACAGCAAGGGGTACGCAACATCGAGCAGTTGATCCGCCATTATTCACAGCGCACCACCGAATTCCGCCAATACATCGCACAGGGGCCGGATTATTTGGATTTTGTAGCGCTGGAAGAAAACGATCTGATTTATATCAACACCGGGCAGACCGATATTCAGCCGCCGGAACGCCTCGTCGCGCTTTATCCCAAAGAAGGCACGTTCTTTCATGAGCATCCTTTCGGCGTTGTGCAGGCTGATTGGGTCACGCCCGAACAGGCCGAGGCCGCCCGTACCTTTACCGATTTCGTGCTGACTGTTCCCGTTCAAGAGCGCATCATGGCGCAAGGATTCCGCCCTGCTAATGCGGATGTGACTTTAGGCTTTCCGTTTGTGGAAGAAAATGGCGTTTCGCTGCAAAATCCGCTCGTGTTGGATGTCCCCGCGCCGGATGTCATTAACGCTATTCAAGAAAGCTGGGCATTCGTCAAAAAGCAGGCCGATATTTGGCTCATCATTGACGTTTCCGGCTCAATGGCTACCGATAACAAGCTAGAGCAAGCGAAAACGGCAGCCCTCGCCTTTTTGGATGGCATGGAACCGACCAATCGCGTCGGCCTGGCGATCTTCAGCGATCAGGTTTGGGAACGTGTGCCGATGAATACCTACGAAACCAACGAGCAGGCGCTTCGCTCGAATATTCAAGGGTTGCGACCTGATGGCGGCACAGAATTGTATGGGGCGATTACGCAAATTGTATCGGTGATGAACGAAGCTGAGTCAGAAAATCGTATTCGGGCGGTGGTCGTCCTCAGCGATGGTGAAGATACAGGCAATCAAGGCGTGACCCTCAACGATGCATTGGCTGCGATTGCTGTCAGCCGCGAAGACCTGAATCCGATTATCGTGATTCCGGTAGCGTATGGCTCAGACGCGGATATTCAAGCGCTCAACAGCATCGCCCGTGCCAGCGCCACACGGGTGCAGCCCGGCGACCCCGAAAATATCCAATCGCTGCTGCAAATCATCAGCAGTTACTTCTAAAATCAGGGGAAAAACTGGAACCACCAAGTCACAAAAGACACCAAGAGAATTTCTTATAGGACTTTCGCTCACGCATTTACCCCACCCAAAATCCCCTCCCCATTGCATGGAGAGGGGACTTCAAGATGCGTTTTTCTCCCCCTCTCCAAGTATTGGAGAGTGGGCCGGGGGGTGAGGTAAGCGAAAGTCCTGAAGAGGAGACTAAAACATGAACGATTCCGAGATCACACAAGCGCTTGATAAACTTGGGGAATCCGCCCCGGAGATTATGGCATCCCTTGGGGATGAATTTACCTATCGTCAATTTCTCCGTGCGCTGATGGATGGTCAGAAACACGCCTATATTGACTTATTGAAAGCCAACTATCATCGGGATGACCCATTCGATGCCGCTCAGCAGCTGGTTGGCAAACGGCTCAAGAAGATGGCAGAAGGAGTGGGTTTTCATCGGCATGAAGGTGGCAAAGACGAGAGCATCTTTGGTCGTGAAACGCTCAGGATTACCTATTGACGCTAGTGCACTGGAAAGCTATGCCGGGATGTCAGCCAGTGGGTGACGTGGCTCAATCCACCGCCGGGGGATGCGAGGGCGGGGCATTCTAACGATAAGCCTTGATCTTCACCTGTTGAAAAGGATAAATATTATGTCCGAAACAAAACTAGCGCGCGCTAAAGAGATGATTCAAGAGAAGCGTTACGAAGAAGCACGAACGCTTTTGAAGACCATTAATCACCCAACTGCAACAAAATGGCTCGCTAAGTTAGAAGAAATTACCCCACCAGAGCCAGAAGAGGATGAGATCGTTCCACCTTCGTTACCAAGTCGTGAACCTGTGATAGTGTCGTGGATGACCGTCGCTGGCGCACTTGTAATGGTTGTGCTGCTAATTATGGTCGTCTATCAGCAAATACAACTCAATAACCTGTTACAAGTTGTTGGTGTGCTTGGGACAGATCTTACTTCGGTTCGCACATTGAACGCGACAAATGACGGCAACACCTTAGTCTCGCGGGTTGAAACACTTGAGACAGATATCGCAGAACTCGTTACTGTGGTTAACTCGCACGCTACGGATATTAACAGCTTGTCTTTTGATCTAAGGTCAGTCGCTTCCGTAGCAGATAATGCAAACCGTTATGCCCATGAGCATGGATTTTCGGATATAGGCTTGAAGACAGACATTTCTGAGATCGACAGCCCGTTAGAGCGCATCCTATCGGTCAGGGGCATCTTCTTCATGTGGAATGGCAGCGCGTTTCCCGATCTCAACCTTGAAACCGGATATGACTATGGGGTACTTGCTCAAGAAGTCAGAGATGTTTTCCCGGAGCTAGTGACGCCTGACCCAGCGACGGGTTTGCTTCGTGTCGATTATGATGGTCTCATTCCCGTAATCATTGAAGCCATTCGAGAGCAGCAACAGCAAATCGACGAACTACAAGAATTATTTACTGGACTTGATTAGCGATAACCGTCGCTACGCCAAACGATGCGATCATATGGTGTAAAGAAAAGAAGATACAATGCCAATACCCGCACAGAATGACTTTCTACTTCCTTTCTTGAAGCTCCTCAATAATGGGCAGTCCATCACCCGCTCACACACGCTCTTCCGACTGGCAAAACACTTCGGCATCAGCGAAGAAGAAGCGCAAGCCATGAGCGGCAGCCAGTTCACGCTGGTCAGCCGTGTGGCATGGTGCGATGTGTATTTTGTCAAAGCGGGATTGGTTGATAAACGCCAGCATCACGCCGAGAGTATGCAGGACGAATTTAGGATTACAACACTCGGCATCCGTGAACTCAACAAACGCCCGGAAAAAATTACCGTTGGTTACTTACAGGGCTTTTATCGTGGCAAAGTCCATCGCGGTGCGGGTTCGGATGACACAACGAGCGATGCGGAACTCCTGCTGTATGAAGCCTTCGAAAAGCTGCCCGATTCCTTCACCGTCCTCCATTCCGTCAAATGGTTTGCCCGCACGCTCGGCACCGTTGGGGAGATTGACTTCCTCATTGCCCATCCCGATTATGGTGTGTTGATTATGGAAGTCAAAGGCGGCGCGATTCAGGTCGAGAAAGGACACTGGTTCAGCGGAAAACACGAGATCAAAGACCCGTGTGAACAGGCGGAGCGTAATCGCAGAGCATTACATGATTGGTTGGCAGACGATCCACGCACCAAAGGCATCGCCTTCGCCCTGTTTCCAGCGGTTGCCCTGCCAGACTCGCGTGTTGCGGGTCACATCCGCCCCGATTGCCCGCAGGACATCTTCATCGACATCACCCATCTGCATGATCTCGAAAATCGCTTGCTTTCGATCTTCACCTATTGGAAGTCGCACGCCGACGCACGCAATGACAGGATGGGTGGCAAACGTGCTGTCGAAGCGCTGGTGCAACTGCTTGTCCCTACGCGCAGTTTACAACCGCGGATCACCGATTTATTCGCGCAGGAAAATCGTAAGATCGAAGCACTCACCCAACAGCAGTTTAAAATCCTCAACATCCTGCGTTATCAAAAACGCGCTGCCATTATCGGTGGCGCTGGCACCGGTAAAACGCTGCTGGCGATTGAGAAAGCTGCCCAACTTGCCGCGAGCGGGCTGCGCGTCCTGTTTGTCTGCTATAACACCAATCTGGCGAAGTGGATCAGCGGGCGGCTTCAGCATCCACAGATTGATGTGTTCACCTTCCATGCCCTCGTCGGACACATGGTTAACCGTGCGCGTATCCCGATGCCGCGCACACGCACCTGGGATGAATTTGATGCCATCGCCCCGGATGCGCTGATGGATGCGCTTGGTGTCTTACACGCACCAGATGCCGATCCAAGTCTGCTGTATGATGCGATCATCGTTGATGAAGGGCAGGACTTTCAGGATATATGGTGGATTGGCCTTCTGGATACGCTCAAGGATGCCGAAACGGCTGTATTCTACGTCTTCTTCGACGATAACCAGCGCATTTTCACGCAGATTAGCAATATCCCGATGGATAATGCTCCGCTTTATCTGGATGAAAATCTCCGCAATACGCAGCACATTCATGAGCGGCTCAAGCCCTATTCCCGCGATGCCGACGTTCAATGTATTGGGCCACAAGGTCGTCCGGTGGAAATTATTCCGGCAGCGGATAAAAATGCTGAACGCCGTGAGCTTCAGCGCGTCTTACACCGGTTGGTCAACGAGGAAGGTGTTCCAGCCGAGCATATCGTTGTACTCACCCCGTCCGGCGAGAAGCGCAGTCAATGGAAAAATGATGACCAGCTTGGTAACTTTATCGTTACCTGGCAGCTCGACACTGAAATGCAGATGGCGGCGCGGATATGTACGATCTACAGCTACAAGGGGTTGGAAAGCGCGGTAGTGATTTTGACCGAGCTTCACGCCTTGCGCCCTGAAATAGCAGATCAACTCCTTTATGTTGGACTATCTCGCGCTCGCCATCACGCCATCGTCATCGGTGATTTGCCTGCGGTAGCAAACAATGTCATACAGAGAGAGTGAGAGTTAGCGCGGAATAATTGCTTTGTCGCTATGTCGTCGATCCAGACAGGATTGACGACTACAAACGCACGACAGGTGCGTTTGGTCGGCATGGTTGACCGTACCGACGCGCTGGACGACACCCGTAGGGTCGTTCAGCGGTGCTGCGCGTGAGCGCGGCGCATCAGCCTCACGGGCGCTTGACGTGCCAGCGTTTTAGCTGGCGACCACCTCAGCCGGGGCTACACCAGACGTGTGTGCTACCCTGCTGCTCCGCCCCCCATGTGAAACACTTCTAGTTGGCTGAGGTGGTTCGGCGTTGCTTGGCAACGCTGGCGCTGCTGCGAGGCAGCGCCCTGTATTACGCGGAGTCATCCCCAGAACCATCTTCATTGAATTTGCTCCCCACTATACGTCTTTGATAGGTGAGTGCATTGTCGATATAAAGATCAATCAGGTGAAAATAATAGGGATAGACTGTATATTGCTTGAGGCGCACAAACTTAACACTCATCGCATTCAGCATAGAGCGTATGTCAAATTTCTCTGCACCCTGATACACGGCGAAACGTCTTACCCGATGTGCCCGCGCTTGAACCGAATCCATTGGATTGGTGTCTCCAACGACATAGCTTAAATCTTGCGGTGCATACCAGATACCTCGGTATATTCCGACAAGTTCATCTTCACGCACACCCGCAAACTTGCCAACTTTCTTGTACAGTTCTTGTAGATCCTTCCTTCTGTTGACCCCCAGAATTTCTCGAATGCGTTCGATATGTTCTTCACTGGTCAGTGCCCTGAAGGTTATCTCGTCAAATTGAGACTTTAGCTCATCTAAGAATGCATCGTACTCCTGGAGGGCATAATACAGCTCTACAGCCTTACGATGCGGTTTTTTTTGGGTCTCGGTAGTAGCTTTGGCTGCTGAATATAACCTCTCATGAGCAGCATATCTTCTGAGAGCGCAGGATCTTCAATCAGAGTGTCGTAGTGTGCTGCCAGTTTCAATTCATCTAGCGAAAATGACTGGTTGTATTCTTCAGTACGCCGCAGAATCTCCTCATATTCGTAGAGAAGAGCCTCATGTGCATCCTCAATATCTAC
>DAOTTO010000461.1:0-3005 GCA_034437895.1 Anaerolineae bacterium
TAACATTAAAACCATTGGGGCATCAATGGTTAAGCCGAGCGATACTAAGCCGAAGGTTCGCCTTCGCCGTCGCGTAGAGGCTAGAAGCCCCCGCCTTTAGGCGTGGGGAGTATGTCACAGAACTGCTTTAGCTAAACATCACCCGCTTTTGCTCATTCCTAAGCGATTGATGAGGCGCTATGATCGGGCGTTGATTTCGATATGTGCGCCGGTGATGGCGGATGCTTGATCCGACGCTAGGAACACCATCAAATCCGCGATTTCGCTGGGCTTCACCCATTTATTCGGGTCGGTGTTGGGCATCGCCTGACGATTAGGCGGCGTGTCGATGATGCTGGGGGAAATACCGTTGACGCGGATGCCGTGATCGCGCAGTTCCAGCGCCATACTTTCCACCAAGCGCAAGACAGCCGCTTTGCTGGCGGTATAGGCCGCCATGTTGGCTGCACCTTTGAGCGCGGCGCGGGCGATAATGGTGTTGATGCTGCCCTGCACTTTATGGTCGATCATGTGCTGGGCGACCTTTGTAGCGAGGATAAACGTCAAACGCGCATTGAGGTTCATCATCTTGTCCCACACATCCAATCCGGCTTCGTGGGCGGGCTGCCCAGCGGCATAACCGCCAACGGTATTGGCGAGCGCCGAAATCGGGCTAAAATGATCGCTGATATGCTTGATGAGTTCATCCACCGCGTGCGGATCGCTTAAATCCGCCGGAAAGCCGAGATGATGTCCGGTGTCGCCGCCGAGTTCTGCTAGAAGCTGCGCCATGCGATCTGCGTTTGAATCGACGAGCGCCACTCGCGCCCCGGTTGCTGCGAAGGCGCGTACTACCGCGCTGCCCACGTTGCCTGTCGCCCCAGTGACGAGTATTGTCTTAACTGTCAGGTCTATCGCCATGTGATCCGCTCCTTATGAAAAAATTTAGTCTAAATGATGGCCTGAAGTGTTACAGTTCACAAATTGTTACGCTGGAATGGGTCTTAACGGATTTTGCTCAGGATTTTACGTCACATAGTTCAAACGCGGCTTTAAGCGCCGTGAGCGCGTCGCCTTTAGGATGAAATTCGTGTCCGATATAGCCATCATACCCCGTTTCGGCAATCGCCTGCATGATAGCGCGATAATTGAGTTCCTGCGCGTCATCCAGATCGTTGCGTCCGGGATTGCCCGCCGTGTGATAATGGGCGATATAGGCATGATTGTGTTGAATGGTGCGGATAATGTCGCCTTCCATGATTTGCATCTGGAAAATGTCATAAAGCAGACGGACACGGGGAGACTCGACCATCTGGCAGACTTTTACGCCCCATGCGGTATGATCCGCCATATAATCGCGCCCTGCCACGAGCTTACTGTTCAGCAGTTCCAGCACAAGCGTCACGCCTGCATCTTCAAAATGCGGTGCAAGCTGACGCAAATGTTCGGCTGTGATTTCCGCGCCTGTGGCCTCATCCAATCCCTCTCGATTGCCACTGAAGCAGATCAGCGTAGAGATTCCCCACTGCACCGCGAGGCCAAGATTCGCCAGAATGGTCGCCTGAACCTGCGGGAAATGTTCGCGGCGGTTGAGTCCTTCCGAGTTGAGTTTGTGTCCGCCGATGACGGCAAGCATCAGGCCGTGATCTTTGGCGAGCTGCCAATGTTCCTGCGGCAAAAATTCGACACCCGCGTAACCGATCTCTGCTGCTGTGCGGATGAAATGTGCCGCTTCGTGCTTATCGTCCTGAAAAAAGTTTTTCCACGCAAAAGATTGTTTCATCGAAATCGGTGCGAGATACCCATGCCTTTAGGCAAGGGGGCGAACCAAAGGTTCGCGGTAAGCACCTTAAATCCTTTCGTATAGGTGTAGCCGTCCGAATGGTGTAGGACTACGGAATTGCTATGTTTGGTTGTGATTTTCCCAACCTCGGTTTTAAGGTCGAAGCTGCCAGTTGCGCGACAAGCTACTCGTCCAGTGTAGTCACCTGCATACTTTCCAGTGGTGACAATAGCCTGTACTATGTCGCCTGTTTGAAAGCCGAAGTGCCGTTTCTGGCGCAAACGGTAGCGCGACGGAAATCCGTATTTGTCGGTACGGCACATCTGGCGTGACCCGTGTCCAGTTGCCTTAATCAGTAGTGGCGCATGGTTAGCCGAAACAAAGACACACGCCCCACTTTCGCCTACACAAGCCGCATCGAGCCAATGCGCTTTAGGATAGGATTGCTTAACGCGGTTGAACTTCGTGCGCCCACCCGTCCCGATTTCCAGCGGAATACCCGCCTGAGCAAACACGCCGTACAGTTTCCAGCGTGAGGCATTGACCGCAGCGGCATCTTTCAGAGGCGCTTTGGCTTTCGCTTGAATATCGGGATGCCCAAACTCAGCCGCCGTCCGATTGTCTTTGGCCTCGTTGCATTTGCGGCAAGCCAGCGTGAGGTTGCTCACACGATTTGACCCGCCCCGCGATTTCGGGTTGATATGCTCCACTTCAAACGGCACGTCTTTCGCCCCACAGTAAGCGCATTTGCGCCCCCACTTTTCCAGCAAGTATTCGCGGACTTCGTAGCCCATCAATTCGCCCTGTTGGTATTCCAAGCCGCTGATTTCAGGGTTTTGTATGGCCTGCATATCAAACTTAACCAGTTCCAGACTGACAGAGGCCAACGGCGAAAAGCGGCCTAACCTGTTTGCCCACGTCACAATATTGTCTACACGGCTTACGAGTGACGGTGGTAGCCAACCTTGTGGTTTACGTCTGTTGAGAAACCGCGCCTGACGATAGCGGGTGTGACGCGCTCTACGATTACGCCGCAACGAGCGCCGCGATTCCAGCGCATCTTTGATCTGCTGCCCACGATGGGCTAATTCCGCCGACCAGATCAACCGTTTACCCCGTTTGAAGTCTGCGACCAGCGCCATGCCTGTCGTTTTGCTGCCGGGATCGACTTTGAAGGCGATAGCCTGCACATCGCCGCTGTCTCGTTCTTTCAAGATGATGGTAAGCGGATATTGGCGATACA
>DAOTTO010000462.1:0-4776 GCA_034437895.1 Anaerolineae bacterium
TCCTGCATCCAATGTTGATGTTCCTGCCAAGTCAGGTCAATCGGCAGATGGCAGCTATAACAGGTCGTTTCGCTCAGGCCGTAGCCGTGCAGAATTTTGTAGCCGAAGGTATTCTCAAACTCACGCGCCAGCGTCACCGATAATGTTCCCGCGCCGCAGATAAAATGTCGGAAGTGCGATAAACCGCGCCGGTGAACGCCTTCGCCGAAGATCGTGTTGCCTGCTGCTTCCTGGGCGCGTCCATATTCGAGCAGAAATTGTAAGAGAGTGGGGACGACACTCACGACGTTAATTCTTTCCTCCACGATCCGCCGCCAGAAATTCGTGGCGGAAAATGCGCGTGTCAGAACTGTTGAGCCACCCACCAACATCGGTGTAATGAGCGTGACCACAATCCCATTCACATGATGAATCGGCAGCACACACATCAAGCGCTGACCACCATTAATCCCTTGCGCGGCGGCGATTCCGGCGGCATCAGCCAAGAGATTATATTGCGTCAGCACCACGCCTTTGGGTGCGCCTGTCGTGCCGGAGGTATAGACCAGCAGCGCTTCATCATCCAGTCGCGCCGTCGCTTCATTGGGGGATTTAATGTCGTCGTCAGCGGATTTCACCGTCGCGCCGTCGCCCATATACGTCATCGGCAGATTTTTGACCAGCGAATTGAGGTGCAAATAGTCTGCGCCGGGTTCGCCGCCGAATTGTACGATAGCGCGGATATTGGGCGCACCAAGCCCGTCTTCTGTGCCATGAATAATACGCTCTGCGCGTTCCAAATATTCAGGGCGTACCAGACACACGACTGCCTCACTGCTGTTGAGAATATAGGCGATTCGTTGATCGTCCTCGGTGACGTTTTGCGGAGCGACTGCCGCGCCGATCACCCAACACGCGAAATAAATCAGCACTGTTTCGGCATGGTTATAAGCAATCGTCGCCACACGATCCCCGCGCTGCACACCGAGATCATCATGCAGGAAGTTAGCGACCTGATGCACGAGCGTGTTGAATTCGGCGTAAGACAGGGTTTGCTTTTTTCCGTCTTGGTCGATGTGGATCATATAGGTGTGATGTCCGGCGGTCTTGGCGTTGAGCGACATCATATGCCGAATGTTGAAATATGGAACGCGCCGTTTTTCTAGCGGCTGACCGTCGATATACTGCGCTTGGCGAATTTTTTCCAGCGTGGCGGGGTCTACGATGGCGGATAGGAGAGTTGGCTCGGAGGTCATTTGGCGGAGATGTCCTTTCAACAATAATAGTTTGATCTAAAGGTAAAGGTATTTGAAAAGCGGCCCCGGAAAAGCGAAATTTGGATGCTTTTAAATAGTCTTCCTCAATTTCAAAGGCTAACCATTGCCGATGGAGATTTTCAGAGACTTCACCAACAACTACGCTTCCAGCAAAAGGGTCTAAAACAAGATCGCCTTCAACGGTCAGAAACTTAACAAAGAATTCTGGCAATCCATGTGGAAATCGTGCAGGATGGGGTTTTATACCTGCATTGCGGCAAGACCTAAGATAATTTCCATTCGAGTCAGTATTGGCTAATTCAATCAGATTCGGTGGGATTGCTCCGCCATTGTCTTGTTGGAATTTCGTTGAGATGTCATGCCCTGAAGGCCGCTTTTTAGCGTTATACCCATTCGCAAGTAAGTCTTTCATCGAATCACTATACGGTTTTAAAATGTTGCGATTGTTTGCTTTAGGAAAAGGAGATTTAGATAACCACCATACCATATTAACTGCATCTTTGACTCGAAGGCGACGTACTGTGACCCATTCAGCGGGAGAGGGGAGTTTTGCTGGGTTATACCAATAGAATTCTTGAGCAAGGTGTAAACCTAATTCTTCAACTAAGGCAATCGCAAGTTTGAAGTGATATAGGGAACGTGAAGGTACGCCTTTATTCCATGTCCCCCCAATGTCAACAACAATACTTCCATCGTCGGTGATGATTCGCTTCATTTGCTCAGCAAAAGGGAGAAACCATGCAATATAATCTTGAGCATCAACATTGCCATATTCTTTTTTTCGTTTAAGCGCAAAAGGAGGCGAAGTCATGACTAAGTTAACCGTTTTTTCGGGAATTTGTTTCATTAATGATAGCGAATCGCCTAACACAGATGCGCCATGTCGCGTTTGATAATAAGCAGTGTGTTGGAAGCAATCAAGAACATTCATAGATCAATCACATTCTAAATAGAACAAAGGTGCGTGTATTGTATACTTAAACCATCAATTACTCAATTGGCGTTGTACTTCAAACGTTTGCTTGAGGTTGACGGAGGATGGATGATACTGTGGATTTATGGGAAGCCAGAGTGACTTACGTAATGTTGCTTGAAGTTGCGTTAAACTACCAGCCCGACCAATTTGATCATACTTTTCAGCATAGAATGGGTTAATATAAATTTCCCCCTCCCCATCAACTAAAATTAAACCTTTATCGTACATTCGATGACAGTTTGGGCAGAGTCCCAATCCATTATCGTAAGTATCCATTCCACCTTTTGCCACAGGGATGATATGGGCCGCATCGATAATATAATCATATTGAAAATTGCAGATTGCACAGCGATCATAAACACTTTTTATCGCTTCCTCAAATTTCCTGTCACGGATATAGCGTCCAACTTCTTGGACGATTCGTATACGTTCTTGTGAAATAAGAGTATGAGATTTAGGGACTGTTACAGAAAACACCTTTTTGGTATTCAAACTTGTATCGTTACTTTGAAGGATTTCTCTAATGTCTTTTTCCGTAATTTTATGAAGCTCTTGTATATATTCAAGATAACGGTCAATTGCATCTATTGGAAATACGACGACTGTTTCACCACTTTGCCGAATTTGGAATGTAAGTCCCGTAGTAATTGCACGATCAATACTCTCTTTCTTGAGCTGGAGCGATTTTGAGTAACTATATACATTATGATGGGCAGAATCATAAGCAGCAATGACAAAATCATTGTTGTACCCATAGAAACCAAGTAACAAAGTATAATAACCCTCTAAAAACCTTAAAGTATTTTTATTTCCTGCTCCACGCCGATCACCATCGAAAATCATCTGTGCATGTAACTCTCCAGATGGGCGATTGTGAGAGCTAGGATTTTCTCCTGATCGCTCTTGTGCGGTTAAACGACGGGCGTGAATAATTAATCTTAGTATTTCATTATTACGTTGGCAAACTAAAAATAGCGGGTTAGGCAGTTCACCTTCAGGTAATATTGCTTCCCATCCTGAAGCATATAAACCATCTACAAAAGAGTGAGCAAAATTTATATCAAGTGCCACGGTTAATTTCCACGTTTAGTCTATAGATGAAAGATTTTATCAAGAGATTGAGATATAAGCACTAGACGATCTATGATGTACCCCATAAATTGGACAGTAAAATAGTGCGATTATCAGTGGATGGAGAAACGCTATGAGCAACAGTTACAGCCCGGAATTCAAAGCGAAAGTGGTGCGCGAGGTGCTACTCTAAGACAAGACCCTCAGCTAGGTGGCAACCGCAGATGGACTACATCCCAATCTGGGCAGCCAACGGCATGTGCAATTGGGCAAGCATCGCCGGAATCGTGACCAGAATCAAGGGCGAGGCGCTCAATGACTATGGTGTGCAAATCAACGACGCGGAAAATCCGAATGGCATCCAAGATCGCGTTTACAGCGGCGGGGCGTTGACGTTTGGCGATGGCGGCTTTGAATTGGTGTTGGGGGGCGCTCCGGTGGTTCAAAAAATCCCAATTATTTATCGAGGATTACTTTTCGCAACTTCTAATTGAATACGGAAATTGCGCTATTAACCCCTCCCCGGTTACTGCTATCGCTCGGAGCAGAAGAAATACAGTACACCGTATTGTCCTTATTCCGGGGAAAGGGTTAGGGATAGGGGATTCTATTCTTTTAGCCACTGTTGGGTTGGGTGAAGGGGTCAATTTTTAGCGAAAAAGATCAATATCGCTGAGGGTCGTCTCGCACACCGAACAGTTCCAAAGCCCCATTATTTCGGGAATACCCGCCGACGCCGCCACCCGTGCAGGCCAATGCTGATCGCCGATGTGGACGAATTCCGCGTAGTGACCGCATGAAGGGCAAATGGTCTGCTGCTTCTCTTTTGTTTTAGCGACCATCCGCGAGTCACAGGGTTGTTTCTTGATGCCCTGTACTTTGATGGACGACATGGGTTTTGTATCACTGGTTAACATGCGGTATCCCTAACGTCTGTCCTATACTTTCTTTATATAAGCATTATACGCCCATCCCTATAAAAAAGTTCCAAATATTGAAATTTAGATACAGTTGTTTACCAGAATTTTACAAAGCAGAAAATCAATGCTTTTAGGACTTATGCAGTTGACGAGTGTTTTTAGTGACATACTCCCCACGCCTAAAGGCAGGGGCTTCTGCCGTGAACGCCGGATGCCGTGCTTTTCGCAGGGACTTCCACCGACTGAGACAGTATGAGATGATGCCCCATCTCAAAACACAGACCTTGTTGGTTGAATATTTTATATGGCAACCTATTTGCCACAACCGCCTATATTCCGTTGTTAAAGTGCCTCGATTGGCTCAATTACCGAGCTTTACGCCTCGTGCGATGCGCCAATTGAATGAATGGAAGCAGAGCGCCAATGGTTTCAAGTTTCAAGATTTTCTATGCCTTATATCCCCATATCTAAAGCTAGGGACTTTACAGCGTTTTTCGGTAAGTTTGTATCGAAAAATCCATCTATAAGAAAAATATGTGCATTGATTGACCCT
>DAOTTO010000463.1:0-8614 GCA_034437895.1 Anaerolineae bacterium
ATAGATGCGCTCGTAGGGGGCGCTGGCTCCGAATTTATCAATGCCAATCGTGATTCCGGCGGTGCCGACATATTTTTGCCAGCCAAGCGTTACGCCCGCCTCAATGCTCACCCGTGCGGTGATGGCTTTGGGCAGCACACTTTCCTTATAAGCGTCGTCCTGCGAGTCGAATAAACTCCAGCACGGCAGTGATACCAGCCGAACTTTCACGCCTTCCGCGATCAGTGACTTGTAGGCGGCGTGGGCGATATGGACTTCGCTCCCGCTGGAAAGCAAAATAACCTTCGGCGTACCTTCGCAATCCGCCAGCACATAACCGCCGTGCGCTACGCCCGTATGAACTTGTTCGGCATCCGCGAACACGGGCAAATCCTGCCGCGTGAAGATCAACACGGATGGCCCTTCCAGCGTCATCGCTGTGCGCCACGCCGCTGCCGATTCATTGGCATCCGCCGGACGGAAGACATGCAGTTGCGGGATCGTCCGCAGCGCCATCACATGCTCAATTGGCTGATGGGTGGGGCCATCTTCGCCGAGGCCGATGCTGTCATGCGTGAACACATAAATCGCGGGAACAGCCGACAATGCGCCGAGCCGAATCGCGCCGCGCATGTAATCGCTAAAGGTGAGGAAGGTCGCGCTGTAAGGCCGAATGATGCCGCCATGAAGCCCCAGCCCGTTGACAATCGCGCCCATGCCGTGTTCGCGCACACCAAAGCGTAAGTTGCGCTCGGCGGGATGATTTTGTCCGGTATTGGGTTCGCCATCGATCAGCGTTTTGGTGCTGCCTGCCAAATCCGCGTCGCCGCCGATCATGGTCGGGATGCGTTTGGCGATGGCGTTCAGAACTTTGCCGCTGGCGATGCGCGTGGCGACTTCTTTATCCGCCGGGAAAACGGGAATATCAACGTCCCAATCGTCGGGCAGTTCACCCGCAAAGGCTGTGTCCCATTCCGCCGCTAAATCAGGATAGGCCGTCCGCCATGAGTCGAATTTTGCTTGCCAATCAGATTCGGCTTTCGCGCCTTTTTCGAGGGCTTCGCGCCAATGCTCCAACGACTCGCCGGGGACATAAAAATCTTCTTGAGGCCAGCCGAGCGCTTCTTTCGTCAATTTGATTTCGTCTGCGCCGAGCGGTGAGCCGTGCGCTTTGCTGGTGCCTGATTTGTTGGGGCTGCCATAACCGATGATCGTCCGCACACAGATGATGCTGGGCTGATCGGTGACGGCTTGCGCGGCTTGGATGGCGGCATCAATCGCGTTTACATCGTTGCCATCGCTGACGGTCTGTACATGCCAGTTCCATGCTTTAAACCGCGCCGGAATATCTTCAGTGAACGTCATATCGGCTTTGCCGTCGAGCGTGATTTTGTTGTCATCATAGAGGAAAAGCAGCTTACCGAGTCCCCAATGTCCGGCGAGGGCGCTGGCTTCCATGCTCACGCCTTCCATCATATCGCCGTCGCTGACGATGGCATACGTGTTGTGATCGACGACAGTATGACCCTCGCGGTTAAAATGTTTGGCGAGAAAGGCTTCCGCCAGCGCCATGCCGGCGGCATTCGCTGCGCCTTGACCTAACGGCCCCGTCGTCACTTCGATGCCGGGGGTCAGATGCACTTCGGGATGTCCGGGCGTTATGCTGCCCCACTGCCGGAAATTCTTAATGTCATCGAGTGAAACATCGTATCCAGTCAGATATAAAAGGGAATAAATCAGCATTGAGCCGTGTCCGGCGCTCAAGATAAAGCGGTCACGGTTTGCCCAGTGGGGATTGCGCGGATTGTGGCGTAGATGGCGCTGCCAGAGGGCGTAAGCCATCGGTGCTGTTCCCATTGGCAGGCCGGGATGCCCGCTGTTGGCTTTTTGGATGGCATCCATCGCAAGGGTGCGGATGGTGTTAATGGCGAGTGTTTCCAGTTCGGGAGTTGGAATTGTCAAGTAATTTCTCCTTACGCGCATAGCTCTTTTAGGGCGGATTATAACACGCGGACAGGGAATCATGCCTGTGGTTGCAAGCTGCGAATTGGTTGATTCATGTAAACGTACTGATAAACTTTATTCGTTAGACTAAGTACAAATAAGGTAAATATCAGCCAAAACTAAGCAAATCTGTTGGATTGCGAAAACTTAATCTCTATCATGAGAAAGATTCTGTTATAATAATTACGGCGTATAACAACGTGGTGAAGCAGAAAGCTCATGACAAACAAGCCGACGGAATATTACAACTATGCAATTCAGGTCGAATGGTCTGATAGAAATCGGATCGCCATCATCTCTACCGAAGGCGATATGTCCCGCGAGGCGGTTGATTTGTGGCATCAAGTGACCTTGAAAACCCTTTGTGAATGGCCTAAAGGCGAACAAGGCCACCTGCTTTTTAATATGACGGGGCCAAAGCAGCGCTACACACCTTATGGTGTTCGCAGCACACGCCAAATTTACAAAAATGTGCCGCCGGATATTCGCGGATATATCGCCGTTGTGATGAATGATACGCTGCTGCTGCGGATGATGAATGTCTTGATGCAATATGAAGTGAGTCTCATTCAGGGTAGGGCAAAGCAGAAGTTCTTTGTCTCTTACGACGAGGCGCATAATTGGCTGCGGTCAAAGCTGGATTGAATGCGGTTTTTATCGGGAGCGACACATAGGTCGCTCCCGACGATATAAAACAGGTATTTCAAGGATGTTTCTTAGCGATTTAGACGATAGGTGACCTGAACCTGAACCTGAACAGAAAGGCTGCCGGGTTCAATGGTCGCGCCGCCGCCTCTACCCTCTGCCATATTATACAGCGCGTCGAAGGGGCCGCCGCCAGTAGTGCTTTCATTCACGACGATAACTTCCCCTAATGCACCGCCTGCGATTTCGGCAAGCTGCGCCGCACGCTGTTGGGCATCATCCATCGCGTTGATGCGAGCTTGGCTTTCCACAGCGACGCGATCACTCACCCCAAAGGTCAGGCCGTAGATGTTGTTCGCGCCTGCACCGACGGCGGCATTCAGCACAGCTTCTACCAGCGTAATATCGCGCACGGTGACGCGCACAGTATTGGTTACATGATAATTACGGGCTGGGGTTGATCCGTCAGAAGATGTACTCGATGCCGGGTCTAAGGGCATACCATACAGTTGTTCGATGTAAATGCTCAAATTGGTAGTGCGGATGTCTTCGGGGGCGATGCCTACCGCGCTGATAGCGGCGATAATCGCGTCGATGGTGGTGTTGCTTTCGCTGAAAGCGGCGGCAATGTCGGGATTGATGATCTCCGCGCCGACTTCGATGGTCGCCATATCGGGGGCGGCGGGTGCGCTGCCCGTCCCGGTGACGGTGATGGTGTTGACGGGGAAGTCTTCCGCTTCAGCGGGGGCATCTTGCGCGGCGGCGGTTCCTAAGCTGATTGCCATTACGACGACCAGTAAGACAGCCAAGCCGACGAGTCCAGCGCGTTTGGATGTTGAAAAATTCATGGAGGTTCTCCTTGTAAGTTGGGCTGCACCCCTTGTGCAGCGCCCTTATCTACAAGACGCTGCCCCATTTGAAAAAGTTCCACAGCGTTGGCTTTTTGGAGAAATTCGTTTTTATCAGTTCGGCGCATCCCCCAAACGTGCTTCCAAACGCGCTTTGATGGCAGGCCATTCGTCAGGCGTGATGCTGTAAACCACCGTATGCCGGAGATAGCCATCTGGCATGACCATGTGATTCCGTAGGATGCCTTCTTTTTGTGCGCCGAGTTTTTCAATCGCCCGCTGACTTTGCATATTGCGGCTGTCGGTACGGAGCTGCACACGAATCGCGTCTTGATCTTCAAACGCATGGCGCAGGAGCAGATATTTCGCTTCGGGATTCACCATCGTCCCTTGAACGGCTTTCGCCAACCAAGTTGTGCCGATTTCCAGCCCACGATTATGCTCCTCGATGTTCATATAAGTTGTGCCGCCGATTGCCTTCCCTGTTTCCTTAAGCACTTGCGCGAAAGCAACCGTTCCAGCACGGGCGTTGAGTTTATGAATGTAGGCTTCAAGTCCCGCGACGGAAAATTCAGGAATGAGACCGTGATGGATGAACA
This sequence comes from Anaerolineae bacterium, assembly GCA_034437895.1. Taxonomy (GTDB): domain Bacteria; phylum Chloroflexota; class Anaerolineae; order Aggregatilineales; family Phototrophicaceae; genus JANRLJ01. The sequence goes on from DAOTTO010000463.1 coordinate 4,076, forward strand.
AAATCGGCTGGGCGACTTCGGCGAGATCGGCGGCGTGATGGGCGGCGAGTGGCTCCAGCCGTATCGTTTGGCCTTCGAGCGTAATCGGCTGCATGTGCATGATAGTATTTCCCCTTCATGGATGTGTGCGATAAAAAATGAGGGTTTCGGACTAACCGAGTCATCCCTCTTGATGCGATTATTGGCGATTTGAGGACTCAGACATAGCACCAAGTGAGACTGCTTATGCAAGCGGCATTGATATCAGGGGAAAATACGCGCCAGCGGCAGCGAAAAACCGGGCAGCACCTCGCCGCCATCCAACGCACCTTGAAGCCCAATAAGGGTTTCGCCTTGCGCGGTATGGACGATGGCGCGTTTGCGTGGATACAACACCCAAACCAGCACGACCCCCGCCCGCAGATAATCGGCTACTTTTTCATCAATGTCGTAAGCCGTGTCGTTAGGCGAGACGACTTCAATAGCGAGATCAGGCGGGAAGGGAAAATAGCCTTCAGGGAGACCGTCAGGCGCATGTTCCAATCGCACGAATGCGACATCGGGGCCGCGCACGGTATCTTTTCCGGTGTGTGGATTTTTAAAGAGAATGTAGCCGGATTCAGTGGTCACGTAGCCCAGATTTCCTTTTTCTACAAACTCATCAATATAACGGAACGTTTTACCTGCGATAAAGCCATGTTCTGCACCTAGACGTGACATTTCGACGATTTCCCCCCCGACCAATTCAACTACTTTATTGGCATATTCTGGTTGATGGCTCAGTTCCCAAAATTCCGCCGCGCTGATGAATTTCTGTTGGATGACCATTGTTTTAGCTCCGCTGATTGCTTTTCTCATTATAACATGGCTCATGCCATGAGGGGGTTTGTCGGGTATTATTTTTTCTAGGCTTCATTCTCGACGACAGAAAAGGTTTTGTTTATGAGCATTTTATTCATCAATACACGCATTATTACGCCTGCCCAAGTGATAGAACAGGGGTGGCTGCTGTGCGAAGGCCAGTCCATCCGCCGGATTGGGATGGGAAATGCTCCGACGTTTGCAGGTGCTGAGATCATCAATGGCGACGGGCGCACGTTGATCCCTGGCTTTATCGATGTGCATGTGCATGGCGGGATGGGGCATGATACGATGGATGCTAATCCAGAGAGCCTGCGGAAGATGGCGCGGTTTTATGCCCAACACGGCGTAACCGGATTTTTGCCGACAACTTGGACGGAACCTGCTGAGCGTATTTTGGCGGCGCTGCAAGTCATCGCGCAACTACAAGGTCAGCAACCGGAAGGCGCGACCATCTTAGGGGCGCATTTAGAAGGCCCCTATATTAATGTGGAAAAACGCGGCGCACAGTGGGCGGAGGATGTACGGCGGGCGGATCGGGATGAAGCGTTAGCGTTCTTAAATATGAACGTGATCCGTCTGCTGGCACTCGCGCCGGAATTTGAAGAAAACAAATGGCTGATTCAAGAAGCGGTGCAGCGCGGCGTTACCGTTTCTGTGGCGCATACAGCGGCAACTTATGACCAAATTGTCGCGGCGGCGGCGTTAGGGCTTTCCCACGCAACACACACTTATAACGCCATGACGGGGCTGAATCATCGTGACCCCGGCACGTTAGGGGCGGTGATGACCCTCCCCGAAATAAATTGTGAACTCATCGCGGATAACATCCACGTCCATCCGGCGGCGATGCGGATTCTTTATGCGGCGAAGGGCGCTGACCGGGTTGTGCTGATTAGCGATTCTGTGCGCTCTGCCGGATTGCCTGATGGCGATTATTTAATTGATGATCGCAAAGTGGTGGTCAAGGAGGGTGCGGTGCGCTTAAGCGATGGCACACTGGCCGGGAGTATGCTCACGATGGATGTCGGCTTGCGGAACTTCATGGCAGCGACAGGCGAACCGCTGGAAAAAGTATGGCAGACTAGCAGCCTGAATGCCGCCCGTGCTATCCATCTTTCGGCATTAAAAGGGCGCATCGAAGTGGGCAAAGATGCCGATCTGGTGCTGGTGGATGAGGCCATCACCGTTTATCTGACGTTGGCGGAAGGGCGCATCGTCTATCGCAAGGATTAAACGCTTTGCACGATATATCGCCTTCTGATGAAAATAGGACTTACGTAGTTGATTAAGTTTTGTGGAAAAAGTTGTTACATCATAGTCCTTACTAACTCACCTTACGAAGCCAGCCGCTCCGGGTTCAAAACCCAGAGCTACGCGCAATCTGGAAACCTCTAAAGAAGTTAAAGAACCTTTTTACTTAACCCCTTCAGGGGTTTTTAAACCCTCTAGCTGGCAGTTTTGAATTGCCAGTGTCCAGTGATTTGAGTGTCTGCGTAAGATCAGTTACTAAGGCTTAGTAAAGACAAAGATTTTCCCTTACATTTTGTTTTGACTAAAAACTAATTACTGTGAAGTGCGTAACTTCTAAAGAAATTATTTTTGTTGTCGTCTGATGACGGCTATCGCCGCGCCGCCGATAACGAGAACCCACATCGCGCCGCCGAGGATGAAACCGACTCGATATACCGGATTTTCATTTTTCAGCGTGATGGTGGTTTGACCTACGCTCACCGCAATTGCTCGAAACATCACATCGGCGCGAAAAATCTCAAGTTGGTGATCGTCGCTATCGGAGGCAGTCCAACCGGGGTAAAAGGCATCCGTCAATAAGAGATACCCGTCTGCGGCGGCATCGACAGCAATCACAATGCGCGTCGGTGTATAGGAGGTTATGGTCGCGGTGGAAGGACGATCAGCCGGGACAGCAGCGAAATCAAGCGGGGGTTCGCCGTTGAGTGTCACCGTTTGCGACGGGTCGAAAGCTGGCGCACGCATCGCGGCAAGGGCTTGCTCTGTGCCGTCCCATGTATCGGGGAAGACCAGCGCGTCATGTACGATGAAGGCTCGCGGTAGCACATCGGTATTTTCATAAATTTTGACTTCGGCGGAATAGGTGCGCCGCCAGCCATCGGGTGTAAGCTGAATAAAATCGCCTGTCCGCGTATCGACCAACGACAGCGCCCGAATCCGCATATCGGTAAGTGCGTTCACGCGAATTTGAGAGGCAGAGAAGGGCGTGGTGGCGCTGCTTTCTAATCCCAATCGGACGAGTCGAAGATTATCCACTGCCACCGTGTCTTCGATAAGTGGGGTAAGCCCTTGTAATCCATCAACTGCGGCTAACGCGATGTCCGCGCTGATAGCCTGTTCATCTGGCATATCTGCGTCATAATTGTGGAGAATGTTGAGTGTCGTGGCCTCGAATTCGGGAATCTCGCTAAACCAGATGTATTCTCCCGCATCTAAATTGAACTCAAAAGTTGTATCGTAAAAAATACCGTCATAGACGAGATCATAGACTTTATCCACCAGCAGATAGCGCGTATTCGTCAAATCCAGCCAGCGCTCCTGCGGCAGACACGCGCCGCGACATTCGGGCAGCGCTAAATTTTCGCGCAAGCGCCCGTCAATCGTCCGCAACGCGCCTTCCGGCAGCAGCAGCGAGCTAAAAGCGGTGTAATACAGCGTGGGCAGCAAACCGCCGTCGTAGCCGTCAATGGTCGGGATGCCCCAGATCAGAGGTAGATTAGATGCAAGCGTTTCCTGCATTTTGGCCGCGGTGAAGGCATAACGGGCGGCGCGGTCACTAATGCCCATCGCTGCCCAACGCGCCTCTAACGTTGGACGATCACCGGGGTCAAAGCCGAGATTGCTAATGCTCAATAAGCGTCCCGGCGGGGTTTGGCCTTCATTGTAGACCTGCATGAGATCGACAGGAAAACGGGTTTGGTCATAAACCGCCGGATCGCTCAGATCGTTATAGGGAAGTGTTTGCGCGGCGAACCATAATTCGATGAGGACGGCGAAAAGCAGCAGAACTTTGCCGCGAAAGCACGAAGCGGCAAAGAATCGCAAAGAAGATTTTTTATGAGAATCCTCACGATTCGAGAGGGTTGTCCGTAGGGGTACGATATTTCTTGTCCCTACCTCATTAATTTCTTGGTGTTCTTGGTGACTTGGTGGTTCAATTAAAAAAATGCCTGCCAACAAGACTAACAACGCCCCAATCCATCCCGCCCATGTGAGCGCTGTCGGAGCAGCCGCGCTGTCGATTTCAGCCGGAGCGCGGGTTGCCAGCAGGGAAGCCGCCATCAATGCCGCGCTCAGGCCAACGATGCCGACCAACAGCCGCCGAGGCGGGCGTTTTTGCGTCAACTGCTGCATCCCGATCCCTGCCAGCATCGCCATGCCGAGCGCGAATAAGGCCAGCCATCGCGCCGGAACACGAAATAAATTAAAGCCGGGCAGTGTCGCCAGAGGCCAATACAGCGGATTATAGAGGCCGAGCGCGAGGAAAACTCCGGCTAACGTCAACGCTATCCACACCCATTTTTTGCGCTCTGCCGAAAATGCACCGATGAGGGCTAATCCCAAACCGATCACGCCGACATAAGCGATGTATTCGGTGAAGGGCTGTGCGTCATATGAGGGGAGTAAGCCGCGTCCAGCAATCAATGGATTAAAGGAAAAGGCCAT
>DAOTTO010000464.1:0-7971 GCA_034437895.1 Anaerolineae bacterium
GGACTTCAAGATGCGTTTTTCTCCCCCTCTCCAAGTATTGGAGAGGGGGCCAGGGGGTGAGGTAAGCGAAAGTCCTGGAGTTAAAAGTGACAAGTAAAAACTCACTGATAACCAAAAATTGATGGCTAAAAACTAATCGCTAACCACTAAAAACTAAGGACTAAAAACAATGGCTAACGCAAACGGACGCGATCTCAAATTCCATACCAAAGCGCTTCACGCTGGCTACCAACCCGACCCCACCACAGGCGCACGCGCCGTCCCGCTTTATCAGACGACTTCCTATCAATTCCGTGATACCGATCATGCCGCCGCCCTCTTCGCACTGGCAGAACCGGGTAACATCTACACCCGCATCATGAACCCGACTAACGACGTTTTTGAACAGCGTGTTGCGGCTTTAGAAGGCGGCGCGGCAGCGCTGGTTACGGCTTCCGGTCAATTCGCCCAACTGCTGGCGATCACCACTCTCGCCAACGCAGGCGACGAAATCATCGCGACATCGGCGCTTTACGGCGGAACATACACTCAATTCGCCCACAGCTTTAAGCGACTCGGCATCACCGTCCATTTCGTAGAAGGCACCAACCCCCAAGACTTCGCCGCAAAGATCAACGACAAGACCAAGCTCATCTATCTGGAAACCATCGGCAACCCTAAACTCGAAATTCCCGATTTTGAAGGCATCGCCGAAGTCGCCCACGCGCACGGCCTACCCCTCATCGTAGATAACACTTTCGGCACACCCTATCTCTTCCAACCATTTGAGCATGGTGTAGACATCACCGTTCACTCTACCACCAAATGGATTGGTGGTCACGGCCTGAGCATCGGCGGCGTGATTATCGACGGTGGCAAGTTCGACTGGAAAGCCAGTGGTCGTCACGATGGCATCATTAAGCCTGAACCCGCTTATCATGGTGCGATATTAGCCGATGTCGCGGGCGCACTCGCCTTCATCATTCGCGCCCGTGTCGTCGGCCTGCGTGATTTAGGCGGTTCGCAAGCACCCTTCAACAGCTTCCTAAATATCATCGGTCTGGAAACACTCGCGCTCCGTATGCAGCGGCATGTGGAAAACACCCTCACCGTCGCCCAATATCTCGAACAACATCCGGCGGTGGAATGGGTCAATTATCCCGGCCTCAAGAGCCATCCCAGCTATGAACGCGCCCTCAAGTACCTGCCCAAAGGCGCAGGCGCTGTAGTCGGCTTCGGTATCAAAGGCGGTAAAGCGGCTGGACGTGAATTTATCGACAACCTCAAAATCTTCTCGCATTTAGCGAATGTCGGGGATGCTCGCTCATTGGCGATTCACCCGGCGACCACCACCCATCAGCAGTTGAGCGCGAAAGAACAACGCTTGTCAGGTGTCACTGACGATTACATCCGTCTCGCCGTTGGGCTGGAAGACATTGACGACATCCTCTGGGATCTCGATCAAGCGCTCAAAATCGCCCAGACCAAGACCTTGCAACCTGCATAATCAATTCTGATCATTTTAGTGGGGTGAATGCGTGATTCGCCCCACCAAATAAAATCATTTTGGAGCTAGAATTCATGGTTGCGTTAGCAAACGATCACAGGGAGCGCATTCAGGTGTTGGATACCCCCACGTCACGTCCGCACGAAGCGGGTTCGGTTGGCATCGTCCAGCGACAAATCGTTCATTTCGATTTTCCGCTGTATTTACGCGGTGGCGGGGTACTGGAAAATTTTACGCTGGCGTATGAGACCTATGGGACGCTCAATCCTGACCGCACGAATGCAGTTTTGATCTGCCATGCGCTTTCCGGTGATTCACATGTCGCTGGCTACTACACCGACAATCCCGAAGAAAAACCCGGTTGGTGGGATGATGCTGTCGGCGCGGGCAAAATGTTTGATACCGACCATTATTTCGTGATCTGCGCTAACGTGATCGGCGGCTGTCAGGGCAGCACCGGCCCTTCATCACTCGCACCGGATGGCAAGCCGTATGCCCTGCGCTTTCCAGTCGTCACAATTAGCGATATGGTCAAAGCCCAAGCGCATCTGCTCGACTATCTCGGCATCGAAAAATTGTTTGCCATCGCTGGCGGCAGCATGGGCGGGATGCAAGCGCTCCAATGGGCGGTAGACACCCCAGATCGGATTGAAAATGTGCTGTTCATCGCCAGCACACCACGTTCCTCCGCTCAAAATGTCGCCTTTAACGAAATCGGCAGACAGGCCATTTATGCCGATCCGCATTGGAACAAGGGCGATTATTACGACGGCATACCGCCTGTCGCGGGATTATCTGTCGCCCGTATGGTCGGGCATATCACCTACATGAGCGAATACTCGCTGGAAAATAAATTCGGACGGCTGTTGCAAGACCGAGACTCGCTAGGTTATAACTTCGATGTCGATTTCGCCGTCGAAAGCTACCTCAAACATCAAGGGCAAAAATTCACCGAGCGTTTTGATGCCAACACCTATCTCTATATCACCAAAGCGCTGGATTATTTCGACATTGCCGACGGTTACGGATCGATAAAAAAAGCGCTCGAACAGGTGAAAGCTGCCTTTCTTGTCATCAGCTTTACCAGCGATTGGCTCTATACCGATGAACAAGCACGGGAATTGGTCGATGCGCTGCAAGCACTCGACAAACCTGTAGACTATGAGCGCGTGACGGCCTTTTTCGGTCACGACTCATTTTTGGTCGAAGTCGAGACGATGACCAATCTCATCGGCGGCTATCTCACAAAACGTTGGCAAAACCGAAAAGTAAGTTTTGAAGACCGCGATGAATCTAATTAGTACAGATAAATCTCATAAATGACGTGGTAGCCAAGCGGCCAGGCGCTTTCCTGCAAAGAAAGTCAGACGGGTTCGACTCCCGTCCACGTCTTGCATAGTTTCACACATTGCTAAGGAGCAAATCGAACACATGGCAAATATCAAAATCCCTACTCCGCTGCGTGCCTTTACAGGCGGCGAAGCCCAGATTACCGTCGGCGGGGAAACAGTCGGCGCAGCGCTGCGCGATCTCGTCACACAGCATCCCGACCTTAAGCAACATCTTTTCAACGGGGATGATCTGCGGAATTTCGTCAATGTTTTTCTCGGTGAGGAAGATGTGCGTTTTCTGGATGGTCTGGAAACAGAACTCAGCGCGGGCGATAATCTCCGCATCATCCCCAGCATCGCAGGCGGGCTAAACTAAATGAGTACAGATACGCTCCGTAAAATCGATCAGACAGGTCTTAAAACCGGACACGCCGCGACGATCATTCTTCTGCTGGCTGGTTTTGTGCTGAATTTTTGGCCTTTGGTAACGTTTGTCGCCTTGGCGCAGTTACTGGCCGCCTTAGATTCACCCTACGCGCCCTACCGTTTATTCTATCAAAACGTCATCAAACCCAGCGGAATCGTCAAGCCCAACATCCAGCCCGATAACCCTGAACCGCATCGTTTCTCAGTCCTCATCGGTGCGATTGTCAACACCACTGCCACACTCTTTTTGCTGGCAGGCGCTCCGGCGATTGGATGGGGACTCGTTTGGGTCGTCATCGCATTGGCGAACCTCAATTTCTGGCTGAGTATTTGCGTCGGTTGCATGATGTATTACCAGTTGAATCGGTTCGGCGTTCCCGGCTTTACACAGGCACCTATCCGATGATCGAGCGTATCCTCTTCGCGGTCATTTTGCTCAGCGTCGGCTTCAGTGCCTATCAGTGGTTTACGCGCCAACAGATCAAGCAGGCCACCGTCAACAGGTTCACCGATCCCCTGCTCACTGGATTACAACCCGGCGTTCCGATCATTTTATATTTCACCACGCCGACCTGCGTCCCCTGCCGCCTGCAACAAACGCCGACTCTTCAGCGCTTACAGCAGGAACTCGGCGATGCACTTAAGGTCATTCGTGTGGATGCCACCGAAAACCCGGAAGCGGCTGACCGTTGGCGCGTCTTCTCCGTCCCTACGACTTTCGTGTTGGATCGCGAGGGACATGCCCGTAAAGTCTATAACGGCGTGGTCGATGGGGAAACACTCAAACGCGAATTGCAAGCAAGCTAACTTCTAAAATCACGAAATTTCACGAAGGAAACCTATGGAAGCCCTGATACACACGCACGGCGAACTCTCTAATGATGAAGTCCGCCGCTACAGCCGTCACGTCATCATGCCGGAAGTTGGCATTGACGGTCAGCGCAAGCTCAAAGCCGCCAGCGTCCTCCTCATCGGCACAGGCGGACTCGGCAGCCCTACCGCCCTCTATCTTGCCGCCGCCGGAATCGGGCGCATCGGCTTGGTCGATTATGATGTCGTCGATGAAAGTAACCTCCAACGTCAGGTTATTCACGGGCAAAGCACCGTCGGTCAGCTTAAGATCGACAGCGCCGAAGCCCGCATCAAAGACATCAACCCTTATATTCAGGTGGATAAATACAATGTCCCGCTGACCTCCGATAACGCGCTGGAACTCTTTGCGCCCTACGATGTCATCATCGACGGCACAGATAACTTCCCCACACGCTATCTCGTCAACGATGCCTGTGTCAAGCTCGTTAAGCCCAACGTCTACGGAAGCATCTTCCGCTTTGAAGGTCAGTTGAGCGTTTTCTATGCCAAAGAGGGTCCCTGCTATCGCTGCATGTTCCCGGAACCGCCGCCTCCTGGACTCGTCCCTAGTTGCGCCGAAGGCGGCGTACTCGGTATACTCCCTGGCACTATCGGTACAATGCAAGCCACCGAAGCAATCAAGCTACTGCTCGGCATTGGTGAACCGATGATCGGACGGATGGTGCTGTATGACGCACTTGAGATGAGCTTTACCACCATCAAAGTGCGGAAAGACCCCAAATGCCCGGTGTGCAGTATTCCGGCGGAACAAGTTGAACTGATTGACTACGAGCAGTTCTGCGGGATGCCAGCCCACGACCATAGTGACTTTAACACAAAGGTAGAAGCCCAAAACGGGGCGAGTAAGGTGGATTTAATGCGTGAAATCACAGTAACCGAGTTAAAAGAACGACTAGACACCGAACCAGACCTGCTGATCCTCGATGTGCGCGAACCGCACGAATGGGATATTGTTGCCCTTGATGGCACACTTCGCATCGCAAAAAGCGACATCGAAGCCGCCTTAAGCGCCGTTAAAGGCGGACGCGCCAAAGCGGAAGACACAATTTTGGCAGAAATTCCGGCTGATCGGGAAATTATCGTTCATTGCCGTTCCGGCAAACGCAGCGCAGATGTAATCGACATGTTGGGCGAGGTAGGCTACGATAAAGATCAACTTGTGAACCTGACAGGGGGTATTCTCGCTTGGGCGCGTGAGATTGATCCTTCCCTCCCCACCTACTAACCCCATGTTTTTAAAAGGGTGCATTGATGTGTGCGCCCTTTTCCACCATTTCTATGTTCTATCATCATACCCTAAATTGCTTCAAAATTGCAGCCTACCGATTTCTCATTTTTCAGGCTTATAATCGAAGTAAAATAGTCAAGCTAACCCATCACCTAGCAGAGTGAGAAAGTCAAATTTGAAACAGTTCGTTCTCGATCATTTTCAGAGCGTCTATGCTTCGGCATCCTGTCAATTGGACACAGATGCAGGCGATTTACTCATTGAGTTAACCAACGGACAGAAAGTCGCCGTCATCGTCATCAATCGCGCCGTTCTTGTCGCTGAGGTAAGAGAGCGTTACGAAAAAAACACCGCCCATAAGATTCACACGCTTTTTCTCCTTGATCAAAGAATGATGCCATCCGACTTGGCCGAGGTTGAGCCATCCATCTGGATGCTCTCTATCCACAATCTGACCAATGGGCGCATTTACAGCTATAGCTGCGATGGTCGCACCGTGACAATTCGCCCACTGCATTTTGGCTGGAAATGGCGCAGCAAAATCCGCCATGTGCAGTATGGTGTACCTGTTGATACCAGCAAACTCATGCCGCGCCGCGTCGAGGCCACTTTTGGCGCAATGGACGGCCTGTATGCCACTGCTGACTTTAGCGAGGGCGTATTCTGGATCAAGCAGGAGCCACGCGGCACCGACTACAATTACTATTCATGGCGTAATTGGCAGTACACTGAACGAAAAGACAAGAAGCAGAATCAAGCTGATGATGAACCAAATACATGGGAAGATTTTGAGCGCCGTCATGGATTCTACGAAGAACCCGCCCAAAAAGAAGAACCACGCCGCAAGCGCCAAACACCGCCGCGCACCCCACGTCCGCAATCAGATCGAATGTATTACGATATTCTAGGGGTCGCGGTAGGCACATCGTTGGATGAAGTCAAGCAAGCCTATCGTCGCAAGGCGCGGGAATATCATCCTGACCTTCACCCACAGCACCGCGAAACCTATACCGCGAAAATGGCCGACATCAACACCGCCTTCGAGGCCATCAGCAAAAAACTCGCCAAATAACCCCCATTTATAGAAAGCGGGAGGATATTACTTGTATCAAATTTGGGTAAACCTCCCTATAATAGGGTAAATCTCCTTTGGCAATGACATTGAGAGTGAATATACGTTTACACTTGGCGGAGGAAAACGTAATGAATATGGTATAAAACGCGAACTTTATCGTCACAATTCCTTAATTATCTTTGAGCGTGAAAACGATAAATGGATAATTGCCCCACAGCCTTTACTAGATTTACCGATTCAAAAACGTGCTTTAACCCTTCTGCTGCTCGGAAATTTACCCGAAGTTGCAGATACCTATAAATTTTTGACCAGTATGAATTTCTATACCATTTTCCCTAATGTGCTGCGTCCTCCGCAAAAACCGACTACTCCTTATCCTTTGCTGGAACATGGTGAAAATCTTGCTTCTGCTTTAAGAGATTTTTTGAGCTTAAGCGAATGGTCAATTGATCTCAAAAACCAACTGGAAAAAGTAGTCACGGGAGTCAGTAATCTTCGTGTTGTCCAAGTAGGAAGTTATTTGGTCATACGTTTAAAATATGAAGATGGAAGTGAATTTGATTTAGAGCAAGAATCCGATGGAACTTTGCGTGTTCTTGGCTTATTGCTTGCCTTATATCAACAACCATCGCCTACACTTATTGCTATTGAAGAACCTGAGTTAGCCATACACCCTGGAGCGTTAGCTACCTTACGAGAAGTTATAGAAGAGGCTGCTTTACGGAGCCAAATCATCGTTACTACCCATAACCCAGACTTAATTAGTGGTTTTGATGTCGATAAACTTTTTATTGTAGAAAGAACACTTGAAGGGACAGAAATCGGCCCAATCGATGAAACACAGCGGCATATTATCAATGAGGAGTTATTCTCAACCAGTGATTTGCTGCGGATCGAAGGGTTACGTCGCGCTCCCTCTCCCCAAGTTTAGACCAGCATGACTCGTAACAAAATTTTGTCTATTGTCGAAGGAGACGGTGATGTTGAGGCGCTTCCTATTTTGTTGCGCCGGTTACTTTTTGAAGTTAAAGAACGTTTTGAATTTCACATTGACCAACCCAAAAATGCTCACGGCTGTAATAATCTTACAAAATTTAAGGGTATCGAACGGTTTCTCGAATTATGCCGCGCCGATTCGTCATGCGCTGCAATACTCGTTCTTGTTGATACTGATGAAAATTGTGCTAAAGACTTAGCGCTTGATCTTGCCGCACGCGCAAGACTTCTTGGCTTACAGATACCAATTGCTATAGTGTGCGCTACCTGTGAATATGAGGCATGGTTTCTGGCAAGCCTTGAAACCACCGCAAATCAATCGATTAAAGGCCGTGATGGGCTAACAAAAGATGCAAAATATGAGGGCGAAGTAGAAAATAAAAGGGGTGTAAAAGAATGGCTGACTCAATATATGCCACTTGGTCGCACTTATAGAGACAGGACTTTCGCTTACCTCACCCCCCGGCCCCCTCTCCAATACTTGGAGAGGGGGAGAAAAACGCATCTTGAAGTCCCCTCTCCATGCAATGGGGAGGGGATTTAGGGGTGGGGTAAA
>DAOTTO010000465.1:0-1966 GCA_034437895.1 Anaerolineae bacterium
TTTACCCCACCCCTAAATCCCCTCCCCATTGCATGGAGAGGGGACTTCAAGATGCGTTTTTCTCCCCCTCTCCAAGTATTGGAGAGGGAGCCGGGGGGTGAGGTAAGCGAAAGTCCTGATAAGGATTGGCTGTTAAATATTAGACGGCGGGATAGCATTTAGATGCTCGCTCAATTGGCTGACTGCCTCGCGGAGACTCGGCTGATTCGCCAGAAAATCCGCGTCGCGCAAGCGCATGATGCGAAATTGATCGTTGAGGTTGCTGGCGTAAATCCCCGTGATGCTGTGTTCGGTCAGATTCTTGAGCAGATAGGGATATTCCTGTCTCAGATGATGTTCTACCCCTGCCAAAGCCGTTTGAAGCGATAGATCGCGCCCTTCCAGCTTGAGAGTCATCTTTTGACGGGCGGTTTTATCCAGCCCATTTTTATCCGCCGCCGCATAGACCGCCGTCAGCAGCACCGCGCCGCGCTCCATCCATGCGATTAAGGGCGCATACGGCGAGGGTTGAATTTTCTCCCCACGCAAAGTCATCTTTAAAGCAATAAAAAAGGCACGTATATAACGCAGCATAAGCAACCTAAAGCGTCGTATCGGGGGAATCCGCGAATAAATCACCGATCCGCAGCGCAATCGATGGCAGACAAACAAAAGTCATGCTCTCGCCCTCATTGAAAATGCGCGGTTCGGGATATGTGTCGGATTCATCCAGCGAATACAGCTTGAGCAACCGAGCGCGGGGATCGACCAGTGCGTATTCCGGCACACCTGCCCCGGCGTAGGCTTTCTTCTTCACATCGTCGTCATAATTCACGCTGCCGGGAGACATTACCTCGACGATCAAATCCGGCACACCGATAATCCGGCGCTCGCGGATGATGTCGGCGTTTTCTTTTCGCACAAACACGTAATCGGGCTGTACGGGGTCGCATCCGGGCATAAATAAGCCAATGGGTGCGCCAATCCCGTAACCGAATCCCTGCTGACGGGCCGGAAACCCAATCAACTCATGGAAGCGAAAAATAATCCACTGATGGAAGAAACTCGGCGCGGTGGACATATACAGCACTCCATCAATGATTTCGTAGCGATTGCCATCGTCGGGCAGCGCTTCCCAATCAGCCACCGTCCACTGTCCCTGCAACGGGCCGTAGACGACGGGTGCATCTGTCGGAATAACAAGCGAAGTCATCATAATTCCCTCACGGCACAGCGAACACGGTACGGAGCGGCAGTGAAAATCCGGGCAAAACATCTTCACCGCTTAAGATACCGTCTTCTGTCAAAATTTCTACATCTGCATCGGGACGATAAACTTCCACGAGGCGTTTTTCTAAGTGAACCAGCCAAACTAAGCGTGTGCCGTTGGCGAGATAATAATCCGCTTTACGGCGCATTGCTTTGAAAGAATCGTCTGGTGATTTTACCTCAATCGCTAAATCAGGCATATACGGAGCGCTGCCCTTCTGCGTGAGTGGGCGATCCCGTCCGATCACAAACGACACATCCGGCAGCCGAGCGTTATGATCGTCCGCTGGCATCCGGTAACGCGCCTCCACCATACCCCAGCCAATCGGATACGTCTTGAGGTGAATATAAATCTCGCCCTGAAAAATTCCGACGGTGGCGGCATGTTTTTGGGTGGGCATCTTTTCTACGATCTCCCCATCAATCAGTTCCAGCCGCCTTTCTGCGTTTTCAGGACGGGCGATGAGCGCTTCAAACGCATCCACCGTCATCAGTTTTAGATTGTCTTGGATCACCATGCTCTCGTGCCTTTACACTTGGCTTGCACCAATCGTACAAGGGTTTATGCTGCGCGGCAAGTTATTGTACCTGATTTACCCACAGGACTTTCGCTTACCTCACCCCCCGGCCCCCTCTCCAATACTTGGAGAGGGGGAGAAAAACGCATCTTGAAGTCCCCTCTCCATGCAATGGGGAGGGGATTTAGGGGTGGGGTAAA
>DAOTTO010000466.1:0-3207 GCA_034437895.1 Anaerolineae bacterium
TACCCCACCCCTAAATCCCCTCCCCATTGCATGGAGAGGGGACTTCAAGATGCGTTTTTCTCCCCCTCTCCAAGTATTGGAGAGGGGGCCGGGGGGTGAGGTAAGCGAAAGTCCTGTATATGACAGATTTAGCACTGTAGTTCTATAAGAATTCGCCTATTGGTTTTTTCAACAGGCTAAGATTAAGCGGTTGTCTACATCACATCATCCCGTGAATGGCGCGGCTCAAACGACGATGAAACTCCTGACCAGGCAGTTGATCCCCGCGTACATCGGCAAATTGAAGATCAATCAACAGCGCGAACTCATCCCCATTTAAGAGCAGTGGGAAAATCGGCTTTTTGTAGCGCTTCGCCAACAAAATTTCTTTTTGTACCCATTCGGAATTTTCCGCGTCGGGGGTCATGATGACCAAAAAGGCCGCGCTGGTCTTGATCGCTTCGTGAATCTGGTTAAACCATTGGTCACCATGCTCGATCTGCGAGTCGATCCACATCTGAAACCCGCTTTGGGCGAGATGTTCTCGTAATTGCCCAGCATAACCACTGTCACGGCGGCTGTAGGAGATAAAGACATGCTGCGGCGCGGCATTGAGCGCTTTTTCAAAATCGCGGGCGAAATCCAGCACTGTCGGGTAACGATTTTGCGGTTGTTTGGCGAGCGCACGGAACAACACATCATTCACGCTTAGAGGAATTTCTGTGCGGTGGATTTGTGGGGCACTTGGCATATCTTGTAAGTGGTTTTCTCTTAGGGCGGCACGATCATTATTTTCAAAAGGCGCATTTCCTGTAATGATATGATAGGCGATGCCTGCCAGCGCGTATTGGTCGGTAGCTGGTGTGGGCGGCTCATCGCGCCAGCGCTCTGGTGCGGCATAACGCTTGCTGCCGAGGACAATTTCGCTGCCTTCGTTGAGCATCCCAATAAATAAGAAATCGGTGATATAAGCACTACCGGAAAGATCAAACCCCATGTTACGTGGGGATGGGTCGCCATGCACCCTGCCATGTGTATGCACATAGTCGAGCGCACTGCCGATCTGCCGGATGATCCCGCCGGCATCATTGAGCGAAAATGCGCCTTGTTGCAACCGCGCCCGTAAGGAGCCGCCCTGCATAGAACGAATAGCGATATAGGGGATGTTTTGATCTTCCCCATAATCAATTACTGGCACGATATTGGCATGTTCCATCGCTGCCATGATTTCTGCGCCCCGTGCCATACCTTCCCGCAAGCGTAAGTTTGCGCCCATCTCTGGACGGAGCATTTGCACCGTTACAAGGCGTTTTAAGCGGGGTTGATAGGCGCGAAACGTTAAAATCAAACTGTCGTCTATCAATTCGCGCAGTTCATACTGCCCTAGTGTTTTGCCACGCCATTCCTGTTCATTAAACATCACGATCATCCTCTGTTAGTCTGAGGGTTTTCCAAGTAAAATAGGGTCTTTGATAGCTCGATAAAGTATAGAATACCCACTTATGACGATACGCCCAATTATCAAAACCGATAATCCTATTCTGCGGAAAAAAGCCATTAAAGTCATTAGCTTTGATGACAAATTCCAAGAATTAGTCGATGATATGATCGAAACCGTGATTGACGCGCCGGGTGTCGGTCTTGCCGCGCCGCAAGTCGCCGTCAGTCAGCGTTTGATCGTCGTGCGCCTGCCGGATGACGAGGAAAGCAAGAAGGAATATGGCGACCTCGCCGGGGTAATTTATGTGGTCGCCAACCCCAAAATCATCAAAGCCAGCAAAAAGATGGTTGATGGGGTAGAAGCCTGCCTGTCTATTCCCGGCTATTATGGCGATGTTGACCGTCATGAAGAGGTCATCGTGACGGGACAAGATCGGCATGGCAAAGAATTCCGCATCAAGGCTAAAGATTGGCTGGCGCGGGTCTTCCAGCATGAGATTGACCATTTAGACGGTCAGCTTTATATCGACATCGCTACCGATGTCTGGAAAGCGAAGGATGGCGAGGGCGAGGAAAAAGGTGAAGCCCTGCCAGAGTAAACCGTTCCCGCTATGGAAAATTAAGATTTCGGCGGATGCCAGCCTGCTTTTCGCCATACCCGTCGTGAATTAACCACTTTGGGACGGTTCATTTTCAACCGATCAATTGTAGCACGTCCAACAGGGGTTATTCCTAATATTTGGGTAAAATCTTCATTCCAGCGAAAATGTTCTGACCACTGGTGTGTTCTTGGGTTGTAGAGGCGAAGTTCGTCGCCTGTTTGCGGGTCAAAGCCAGTTGTAAAATCTGTTTTGCTACGGTTACAACCACCACAAGTTAGACACAAATTATCTGATACCGTCTCCCCACCAGATGACAGGGGTTCAATATGATCGACCTGCATGTAAATGATGATGAGTTCCTGCGTCTGGCAGTATTCACACCTTGCTTTAGCGCGTTGAACCACCTCTTCACGTAAGGTTACTGGGATGTAGACCATATCTAGCTAATCTTAAGATAGCGTTTAATATCATGTCCACGATCTTGAAGCAAATTTAAAGCGTGGGAGCGCAAGAGCATTTGAGAATCTATCGTTTCAAGAATATCATTCAGTTCCTCCTGTTCCAAATTAGATAATGCCCGCTGTCTGCCCTCATCAGTTAATTCCAGCCAACGTATGGACTGATTTCGGGGCAACCGCCTATTGATAACAGCCCACAATTGTTCATCTGTATAAGTAGGTAAAGTTTCAATTTCGGTTTCAACATCCTCGTCCATTTGAGGTTGCCCAAAGATAAGATCAAAACTTTCTAGGAGCATGGTTTCAAGCGGAAGATTTGCATCCTCCGCAACCTGCCTCATCCGTTCAAAATCCGCTTCGGATAATGTTAAGGTGATAGATTTTTCGTTCATATCTTTACTCCACTTCAAACGTGAACTGACCTGCTCATGAGTGTATCATCAAAATTTGCTGTGGCCTGCTTCCGCAACCATAAAGTCTTTTTCAGCGATGAAAACGGAGCAAAATGGTCTAATGAGGCTTCCAATTTCTGAACACTACTTTATGAAGAATTAAAAGATTAGTCGTCTTTTACAACAGCCATTATGCTTTTGAGGTTAAGATACGATCACAGGACTTTCGCTTACCTCACCCCCCGGCCCCCTCTCCAAGTATTGGAGAGGGGGAGAAAAACGCATCTTGAAGTCCCCTCTCCATGCAATGGGGAGGGGATTTAGGGGTGGGGTAAA
>DAOTTO010000467.1:0-9968 GCA_034437895.1 Anaerolineae bacterium
TATTAAGGGTAAATAAAGTGACCATTATGGGGCATACTCTCAACTATATGGTGTTCATTTACGCGATATGTCATTGGCGATAAATTGATTTTTTGAATTGAAACAGGCTGAGTAGTTACCCGATTTTCTTTTTTAACTCTTCTGACAACATTGCGACCCCTATTCTGGCAGCTTGCGGCAGACGTTTCTCTTTCGAATGTGTACTTTATAATGATATTTAAGCAAATACACGAGTTCTGATTGATCTTAAAAAAATCCAAATGCTGTAGGCTTTCCCGATAAATTTATCCTACATATCCCAACTTTGAGCGGACTTATGCTAAGATGGGTAGTAAATTATGCTGCATTGCATGGATAAAGTGATTATGCTGCGCTTCCGCAAAAAACACCTTCCCGAAGAACCCTCGCTAAACGATACCCCTCCCATGGACGGGACACAGCATAAACCTGTTGCTGAAATTTTAGAAGAAACCCTCAAAGAAGCGCTGACCGAAGCCGAGCGCAACGCCATGCGAGCCTATCTGCAACGCTGCGAGGTGCGTCTTAGCACCATGCACCGCATCGGCGTGGCCTTCATCAACGGCGCGGGGCTGCTGATTTTGTTCCCGGTCTTTTTCCGCGATGTGATTCTGGTCGTCATCAAAGTTTTTCTGGCGCAGGCGATCAATCAATTCCCGCAGTATGGCAATAACGGTCTGCTGCCGTCGGCGCTACTTTATTTTATGCTGCTCTATCCGTTCATGCTTTCGGTTGGGTTGCCGCTGTTTGCGATGTATACGCTGCTCAAGGACATCGTGCATTTTTATTTTACGATTTCGTCACCGGATTTCCCTTCCACGCTCAATAATCCCACCTTTACCTTAAGCGGCATCGCCTTCTCGCCCGATGAGTCGCCTGCCGTGAAGCGCGAGGTGATGCTGCATCAATACAGTTCTAATTTGATGGATTTTGCTATGCCGTTCAGTCGGGGACGCAAAGAAGCCTACTTCGATGACCTCATCCGCGACACGAAAGGCGATATTATTCCGTCATCGCGCCGTCTGGAAGATTTAGAGGCGATGGGGGTCATCCCTGCGCCGATTGATCGTAAAGAGGTCGAGCGCTTTAATGCCGCGTTTGGCTTGGCGCGGATTCTTGACCGTCCCTTGGTGTATGAAGTCGCCAAAACAGAGGTGTCGATGGCGCGTCACAATCTCTATTTGCGGCGGCTGGTGCTGCGTTATCTGCGGACTTTGCTGGCTTTCATCTGGACGACACTGGTGATTTTTATCATGGTGCCATTTTTGCAGGATGATCGCTTCCCGCCGCTAGTGATGCTGGCGCTCGGCTTTTTCGCGTGGTCGCTGCTGGCGAACCGTGTGATGCACCTGCCGATTGCGTGGATTTATCGCTTTAAGCCAGATTTGGAACAAAAAGCGACTATTGATCGCCAGCTTTTGCTAATGGAAAATCGCATTTTATGGGCAACACGCTTAGCCCAACTGACTTCATTTATCGCCCTTGTCGCTTCGTTTGCGCTGTATGCGGGTCAATAAGGGGATGCTGCTAACGGATGAACGCCGCCGCTTGATTCGCCAACGCGTCGTCTATGCGCTCGAAGTGATGCTCCATCACATCCATTTGAGCGATTTCCGCCCGTGTAAAATAGCCGACTTCGGTAGTTTCATCGCTCAAGCCGAGTTTGCCGCCCATCACCTCGCCGATAAAACATAAGCCGACAATCTGCCAACGGTTGCCATCCGCATACGCAATAATGCGATGCGGCATCGTATAAATGCCGATCAACTTCACAACGCGGATTTCCAGACCGGTCTCCTCGCGGATTTCACGCGCACATGCCTCCTCAGCCGATTCGCCTGCTTCCATGCCGCCGCCGGGGATGCACCAGCGTCCGTTGTCCGTCCGGCGCGTGAGCAGAATCTTCTCGCCTGTCTCGTCAAAAATCACAGCGGAGCAACCGACACTCAGCACAGCACTCGCCCCAATGCGCTCACCATAAAGTAATTTCGCCATTTACACATCTTATCCTTGTTTAAGGAAGGATTATTCAATCACTCTGCCGCCCAAAACCGAATCGTGGCAGCGTTCACAGTAGCTGTGTTGACAGTGCGTTATATTCGGATTTTGCTGAATCGCCGTCACTGCTGCCCCCAGTGTTTCTTTCGCCGGGAACACCCGCCACAAACTGCCGCCGACTTTGCACCGTTTTTCATAGGGTGCAAGAATCGGCGCGAAGTTATCAAAGCCTTCGGAGCAGCCGCCCACTTCTACACCCATTACGTCGCCATCCGGCGTATTCGCCCAGCGCAAGAACAAATTGCGTCCCGCTTGCTGTTCGGCATAATGAATCAGCGTCATGCGCTGTAACGTCACGCCCATCAGCAGCACATAGCCGTCGGCTTCGATCAAAGCGCGAAACGGCTCATAAACGTTTGCCCACGTTTGCCCACAAACAAGCTGATTCGCCAATGGCCCCACTGCGGAAAATGAGCATAAAGGATGATCGCCGCGTATACGTTCCGGCATTTTTACGAGCGCGGTGGAGATCGCACCCATGTCGTAGCGATCTACATCAAGCGTGTCTTTGCGGTAAACATCGCGGTGATTAAAAATGAACTCCGCATAGACTTTGCCCATGCCGTTGCGCTTAGGAATATCATCACGCGGAGAGGGTACGCCATAATGCGACCAGCTAAACGTCGGCATCAGCAGCGTACAGCCTTCGTCAAGCATCCCGTCAATCACGGTCTTCGCGCCGCCCGTCACCCAGCCAAATGACCCCATCGAGGCATGGACACACACCATCTTACCCGATAAGCCTAAAGCGCGGATCCCTTCGCGGATGTGGTGACTATTGACGTGCATCGCTGGTACTCCTGTCTCTATCGAAGCACCAGCATACAATAATTAAGTTCTTGGCTAAAGAGACAACTTTCTTCGCGTTAATTACGCGACACGCTTTTTGCGGGGCGAAGTCCGTGCAAGTTGGATGCAGCGTTGGGATGGCGTTTCATACACAGTGTCCAATTCAGAGTAGTGAATTTGGTCGTGTGTGCGGGATGTATTCATACAGATTGCGTGGTAAAAAAGGAGTGATTAGTAGTTAGTGTGTAGTACGTAGTTTAAAATGCGATAGTTCAAGCAATTCTACGCTTTTAGAAACAGTAGAAGTTACGCAGTTCAGCGAGATTTTCCGTAGGGGCGACTCGCCGAGTCGCCCTACAAAACCCATCAACTGCGTAAGTCCTAAAACAACTAAAAACTAACGACTAAAAACTTTTACCTTTTAACTCTAGGGGAACTCATGCGTAGTTTCATCGCCCAGAACGTCAAAAATTTACGCCCGTCTGGTATTCGGAAATATTTCGACATCGCCGCGACGATGGAAGATGTCGTTACGCTTGGCATTGGTGAGCCGGATTTCGCCACCCCTGCCCATATCACGGAGCAGGCTATCGAGTCCATGCGTGCCGGACAAACGGCTTATACGTCTAATTCCGGCACGATTGAACTGCGACAGGCGATTTCTGATTATATTGAGCGTTTGTACGGCATCTATTACGCGCCAGACGATCAAATCCTTGTCACCGTCGGCGTGAGTGAAGCGCTGTGGCTGGCGATGAAGGCCATTCTTGACCCCGGTGATGAAGTGTTGGTCGTCGAGCCGTGTTTTGTGGCGAATGCAGCGGCGGTGGAAATGGCGGGCGGTGTCGCTGTGATGGTGCCGACTCGCGTCGAAGATGGCTTCCAAGTGACGGGCGAAACGCTGGAACGTTACGTTTCTCCACGCACGAAAGCGATTCTCATCAGCTATCCGAATAATCCAACCGGCGCGGTATTGACTCGCAGTCGCATGTTAGAAATCGCCGCTGTCGCCCAAAAGCATGATCTGGTCGTGATTTCTGACGAGATTTACGAGCGCCTGATTTACAGCGATTATCAGCATGTGAATTTTGCCAGCTTACCGGGGATGTATGAGCGCACGATTTTACTCAGCGGCATGAGCAAATCGTTTGCGATGACGGGCTGGCGCGTCGGCTATGCGACTGCTGCACCCGATATCATGAACGCCATGCGGAAGCTGCATCAATATCTCATTATGTCCGCGCCGACGATGGGGCAGATCGCGGCAGTGCAGGCACTCACGCACGGCGAAGACGATGTGCAGATGATGCGCGAGAATTATGATCGCCGCCGTCGTTTGATTGTCGAAGGTTTTAATAATCTCGGCCTGACCTGTTTTGAACCACGCGGCGCGTTTTATGCCTTCCCCAGTATCGCTTCCACCGGATTAAGCGATGAGGAATTTTGCGAAACGCTGCTGCATAAGGAGCGAGTCGCTGTCATCCCCGGCAGTGCATTCGGTGCCAGCGGCGCAGGATTCATCCGTGCCAGCTATACATCGTCATACGAAACAATTGAGGCCGCGCTGGAACGCATGGGACGCTTTTTACAGCGGCGTGGGTTACTCACACCTGTCGCCCAAACGATGCTTTAAATAAATTAGGACTTACGGAGTTGACCAAGTTTTAGGGTAAAAGTTGTTAGCTGATAGTTTTTAGTAAGGGCGCAGAATTCCCCATACCGCCTGCTTTAACTAAAAACTAACTACTCTGAACTGTGTAACTTCGATGAGTATTGGAAATCCTTTACACTCCCCCCCTTGCGGGGGTTTTTTGTTTACATGATAATCAATCATGGTATTAGAATTTATTTATCGAGAATCTATGATGATTGCATCCGTAAACACAGCCTCAATCCTACTCGCGGATGAAGATGGTGTATCACGTCCTTTATTACGTCAAGCGCTGCAAGATGTGGGACATACCGTTTTTAGCGCAAAAACAGATCGTGCGCTGTGGAGTGCGTTGGCGAAAGATCGCATTGATTTGATTATTTTGGATGCGGAACTCGGCGATGGTTATGCGGTGTGTACCCGTTTAAAAATGTTGGCCTCGCAAATTCCCGTTATGATGATCGTCCCTCCCACAGAAGAAGCCATCGCACGGGCGCGGGCTTCCGGCGCGGAAGAATGCCTTGTGCGTCCGATTCAACCTTCCTTGCTTTTATGGCGCATTCATGACTTACTCAACCATCGAGAAACCATCCGTCGCCAACTCGAAGCACGGCTGTTCGATTCGGTCAATGATGCTATTTTTTTGGTTGATCTGCAATATGACTACATTCTCGAAGTCAATCGACACGCCTCTAAGCTGCTCGGCTATACACGCGGCGAATTTCTGGCTATGCGCTATAGCGATGTCGTTGGTGAGGTAGGTTACAAAGTAGATGGGGTATTCGTTCAAGAACTAACCACCAAAGGGCATTTTCTTTACGAACACGCCTATCGCTCCAAAACAGGCCGCGCCATTATTGTTGAGGTCAGCAGCCGTGTGATTGACTACAACGGGAAAAAAGCCATCCTCAGCTTTGCCCGTGATATTCGTAAGCGCAAACAAGCCGAGGCCGTGGCGGCTGAACAACGACATCTGGCGGAAGCCCTGCGCGATACAGCGGCGGCGCTCAACAGTACCCTCAATTTGACAGAGGTGGTGGAGCGCGTACTGGAACAGGTCAATCGTGTTGTTCCTAGTGATGCTGCCAGCATTATGCTGTTGCAAGGCGTGTATGCCCGTGTTGCCGGGCGACGCGGCTATGAGTGGTACAGTGATAATTCGTCTCGGCTCAATGAAGGACGTAATATCAGCGAATTAGGCACAATTCAATGGATGATAAAAAATCGGCAGGCGCTCTTGATCGAGGAAACGCACAGTTCTGATTACTGGAAGCAGTTGCCAGATACAACTTGGATCCATGCTTATCTTGGCGCACCAATTATCAACGACGATCAACTCATCGGCTTTATTAATCTGGACTCGAAAACACCACATTATTTCACTCGCGGACAGATCGACTATCTGACGGCGTTTGCCAATCAAGCCAGCATCGCCATCCGCAACGCGCAGCTTTATGAGACGGCACAGCGCCACGCGGATGAATTAGAGGGGCATGTCGCCCATCGCACCCAAGAATTGATTGATGTAAATCTTCAGCTCAAGGAACAAATCGTTGAACGCCAGCGGATTGAAACCGAGCTGAACAGTGAGCGCAATTTGCTACGAACCTTGATGGATGCCCTGCCCGATCATATCTATGCCAAAGACCGAGAAAGCCGCTTTTTGTTGGGGAATGTGTCTGGGGCGGTGCATTTTGGCTTGGGGACAGTCAACGATTTACTCGGAAAAACCGATTTTGACCTGTACCCAAAAGAAATTGCTGCGGAATTCTATGACGAAGAGCAGAACATCATGCGTACCGGCCAGCCCATAACACGCGAAATCTCGCCGCTTGATGAACAGAAATGGTTTTTGATGACCAAAATACCACTTCGTGATAACAGCGGGACAATCGTAGGGCTGGTAGGCATTAACCGTGACATCACCGAACTTAAAGAAGCCGAAGCACGTATTCAACACGTCATCAGCGGCGCGAACTGCTTATTGGGCTATGCCATCGCCGAGCAGAAGCCAGATAAACAGTTTGCGTGGGACTTTTTCGTCACAAGCGAGGCCACCGCGATGGCCTTTCTTCCAATGGACCTTCAACCCGCAGAAACCTATCGAGATGCTTTTTGGCGCTGCATCCAAAAGGAAGATCAACGCCGCATCTTGCACCGTTTTAAAGATGCGATGCAAAATGATGAACGGGTCTTCACCATGGAGTTTATGTGCCGCCGCGCTGATGGGCAAATGCGCTGGTTGAATATTGATGTACAAAACAAACCCTTGACCCCCGGACGGTGGACACTCGTCAGCGTCACAACCGATATTACCGCACGAAAAGCGTTGGAAGTCGCCATGCAGGAGGCGAATCAAACCCTAGAAAAACGAGTACAAGATCGCACCGTTGAACTTTCACAAGCGAATGCCGCGCTGCGTGAAAGTGAAGCTCGCTTCCGGGTTCTGGTGGAACATGCTCCAGAAGCGATTGTGGTGTTTGATGCCAAAACCGAGCGCTTCGTTGATGTTAACGAAAACGCGGTACGGTTGTTTGGACTGCCCAAGAAGAAACTCTTGCAGCAGGGGCCGCTGCAATTTTCTCCGCCGCAGCAGCCTGACGGAACCGCCTCTATCGTCGCGGGTCGCCGTTGGATTGAACGCGCCATTAAGGGTGAAATCCCGGTTTATGAGTGGGTGCATCGCAGCGCCAACGGACGGAATATTGCCTGTGAAGTACGTCTCGTCCTGCTGCCAACTTCTGGCGGTTTGCTGGTGCGAGGCAGCATTACCGACATCACGGAGCGTAAAAAGGCCGAACAAGCCGAGCGCGAACAACGGATGCTGGCGGAAGCTTTGGGCGATGCCGCCGCCGCCCTTAGCAGTTCGTTGGATTTAAATAATGTGTTGGATCGCATTTTGCATTATATGGCGCGGGTGATGCCGCAGCATGAACTCTCGGCGGTGATGTTGATTGAGGATGACCTTTACGTGCGGGTCGTGAGGCAAAAAGAATATGGGGATTATACCCCGACGACCCTCAGCCCGGATGAGCGTTTTTACCTTGATAGTGTGCCTGAACTGCGCTTAATCTTTGACACAGACCGTCCTATCGCTATTACAGACACCCAAGATGCACCCAATTTGACGCAGTGGATCAGCAGCCGTGAAGTCCATTCTTATGTGGGTGCGCCTATCCATGCGGAAGGGCGTGTTGTTGGTTTCATTTATTTGGGCAGCAGCAAAAGCGGACAGTTCACTGACGATCATGCCCGTTGGCTGTTGGCTTTCACCAATCAAGCCGGCATTGCCATCCAAAATGCCCGTTTATATGAGTCCATCCGCCAAAACGCGATTGATCTTCGCCAGCGCGTGGCGGAACGTACCGCTGAGTTAGAGCATGAGCGCAGCCAACTTCGCGCCACGCTGGATGCCATGACGGAAGGCGTTATTTATCATGATCGCTACGGACAGCCGATTTATATCAACGAGTCATTGTTTAATTTGATGGGTTACACCACCCAAGAATGGTGGACGGATAGTATTCGGTTTATGGGGGTTGATAAAACGCATCAAGAAATGGAACAAGTTTTTCAGGTCATCGCAGAGCATGTCATCCAATACGGGATATGGCGCGGCGAGATGAAGGTGCAGCCTAAAGATGGCGAAAGTTTTGATGCCAGCATCGTAACGACTCTTGTTAAAGGGGTGGATGGTCAACCTGATAAGGGTGCTGTGACGGTTATGCGCGACATCAGCCAAGAAAAACGCTTAGAAAGCCAAAAATCACGCTTTATCGCCACTGCCTCTCACGAACTGCGAACCCCTCTCACCAATATTAAGACACGGCTATATCTGCTTTCTAAACAGCCAGAAAGATTGGCTGGTCATTTGGAAATTCTGGAATCCGTCACAGACCGGATGCGAAAGTTGGTTGAAGACCTGCTGGATGTCTCGCGTTTTGAACATGGTACGATTTTGCTCAAGCGTAAGCCCTCCGTCCTGCAAGAATTGATCGAAAAAGAGATTCATGTGCAACAACCCGAAGCACAGAAAAAAGGCATCAATCTGATGGCACGTTGGCCTAATACACCCTTGATCGTTTCTATTGACGTGTCCCGTATGAATCAGGTCATCACCAACCTTCTGACGAATGCCATCAATTATACGCCTTCCGGTGGTAAGATTGAGGTATGGTTAGAAGTTAATCAAGCAAAGGGTGTCTTTATTCACATCCAAGATACTGGGATCGGCATCCCGGATGACCTGCTGCCGACTGTCTTCCAGCCGTTTGTGCGCGGGAGCGATTATGAAGGTGGTACAGGGCTGGGCTTGAGCATCACCCGCGAAATCGTGGAACTGCACGACGGGATGATTAGTGTTACCAGTGAGCTTGGTGTTGGCACCCGTTTTAGTGTGTGGTTAGCGCTGCTTGATGAAGCTGCTACCGACTAATCCGCCCAATTAGACTAAAGAATAGATTTTATGTCCTACACACCCTTACAACTGGCAGAGGCATTCCTGAAAGCGGGTGAATTATCCGACGCACTCGACGCACTCAACCAACATCTCGCCGCCATGCCCAAAGATGACGAAGCGCTCCGGCTGCGGGCGCAAGTTTATATGCGCGGCGGACGCGCTCAATTCCAGCAAGCCTATGCTGATCTGGGAAGCCTTAAAGATAAAACCCGTGATGATATTTTTTTGATGTCGGTTGTGTTGGAAAAAATGGGCCGGCTGGAAGAAGCGCTCGTCTCTGCGGGGATTCTTAAGAATTTTTTTGAGATGGATGATCGCCTCAGAGAGCGCTACATCCATCTGCTTTATCGCTTAGAGCGTTTTGAAGAAGCGCGTGCCGCCGCCCAACTTGCCGCGCAGCAGCATCCTGATGATTGGCGCTGGCGGCAGTGGATGGGTGATTTGGCGGTAGAAGCCGCAGATGATAAAGCCGCAGCAGATGCCTATACCGACGCGCTAGCGATTATCCGCGCACGGTATGAATTCGATTTTAATGCCCCTGCTGCTTTGCTGGAAAATGCTGGCGGAGATGCCGTCTCGCTTACAATTGTAGCCTCGTATGCGCGGCTTTTGGTGGCGCGTGGTCATGTCCTGCGCCGTCTGCGCTATTTAGACGAAGCTGACGAAGATTATCGCGCTGCGGAAAAACTGCTCCCCAGCGATGTGGCGATTCCCTTTAATCGTGGATTGGTCGCTGCGCTGCTCGGTCAACCTGATGAGGCCAAAGCGCTTTGTCGAGCAGCGCTGGCTTCTGCTAATCCTACCCTCCGCGCTCATTTGCTGGAAGCGTTGGAAGAGGAAACAGAATATGATGATCTATTGTCTGCGCTGGTATAAGTGACATACTCCCCATGCCTGAAGGCAGGGGCTTCTGCCGTGAACGCCGGATGCCGTGCTTTTCGCAGGGACTTCCACCGACTGAGACAGTATGAGATGATGCCCCATCTCAAAACA
>DAOTTO010000468.1:0-6669 GCA_034437895.1 Anaerolineae bacterium
TTCAGGCGAAATGGCATAGGGCGATTGCATCAAAACAATTTCGAGGTTTTTAAAGGTTCTTAAAGAATGTTAAAGGCGTAAGGCAAGATATATCTTGCCCCTACAAACTTCTCATGACCTTTTACGACATAATCTTTAACTTTCATGCAATCGCCCTAACGGTTGATGGACTTCTATCCTATAAGAACGCGGCTTATGCTAATTAAATACAGGTTGCTAGGCTGTGGGAGTCTGTTATAATCCATTTAAATTGATAGGTTACTGTAGGGAGACTCATGAAAAATCACTTCATCAAAAATCTACGCTGGCAGCGCATCGCCGCCGCGCTCGTCCTGGCGCTGCTGATGGCTGTCTTGGTGATGCCGCGTTTGACCGTTCAGGCACAAAGCAATGGCGCACGCGAGTGCCGTTTGTTTAGCTCCAACAGCGACGGCCTTATTCTGGTCGATGTACCGGAAGCCGCAGTTCCCGATGGCGGCGTTTTCTGCCGCTTTATCGCACGCGAAGGCATTTTTATCGCTGACCGGGGCGAAATTGGCAATCAAAGTGTCTTAAACTCCGGCGTGGTTCATGCTGTCGAGGTCTATGGCCTGTTAGGGCTGCGCTCTATCACCCGTTTTGAAACGCCAGTGCGTATCTGCATGAAGGGGACTGGAGCGCTGTTGTTTTTGGATGCGTCGGAAAGTTTAGGACGTGTAGCGAGAGCACTGGTTTCGTTTACCTCTGGTGAGTTTACCTGTGCTGATCTGTCCTTTGCTGGAACGGTCATCCTCGTCAACTCAACGACGATCCCCGCCGCCAGCAACGCGACACCGGGTGGCTCTGGCACATTAGTCGCACCCGCCGCCGGGACGATCATCCCATTAACGGGCTGCCGCGTGACCACCCGCGCCATTTTGAACTTGCGCGCCGAACCCAGCACCGCCGCGACCATCATCACCACCGTGCCATATAATGTGACGCTGCAAGTGACGGAACGCACCGAAGGCTGGTATCGGGTCGTGTTTGAAAGCACACAAGGCTGGCTGACAGCACGTTTCCTGAACCGTCAAGGCACCTGCCAGTAAACAAGTAGCTATTTGGGTGGGTGTAGGGAGCAACAAGCAAGTCGCTCCGCGTGGAGTTGCAAAACAAGTTTTCAAAAAACAGTCGTCTATGGCGACTGTTTTTTATTTGTCTACCGATGAGTTATAGTTTAGTTATTGTAAGGTCATCGGGAATCATAAACTATGACTCGCGTCACAGTCAGTCGATCCAAGGGCATTTTTCTGCTGCTGCTAGCAGCCTCAATCTTATTCAGCTTATCGCTCATCGCCGCGCCTACCCCACACGCCGCCGCCGCTGGACCTAATGCTGTACGGACAAACGTGGGCTTTACGACGAATGTTCTTCCAGCGAATGATGATGGGTCTACTGGCCTTGTGAATATGGGTTTCTCTACTTGTTTTTTAGGTCCCACGTTTAATCAGCTTTATGTCAATAACAACGGCAACATCACATTTGACCAACCCTTGAGTACCTATACGCCCTTCGGACTCAATTCCACCAATCGCAAAATTATCGCGGCATTTTTTGCTGATGTGGATACCAGAGGCGGTGGTTCGGGATTGGTCACCTATGGGGCGGATACCGTTAACGGACGCACAGCTTTCGGGGTGAATTATGTGAACGTCGGCTATTTTTCCAGCCGTACTGATAAATTAAATAGTTTTCAGATCGTTTTGATTGACCGCTCCGATACGGGCGCAGGCAATTTTGATATTGAGTTAAATTATGACCAAATTCAATGGGAAACGGGCAATGCCAGTGGTGGAATCAATGGCTTAGGGGGTTCTTCCGCCCGTGCCGGTTTTTCTAACGGGAGCGGTGCCGCTTTTGAACTTTCGGGTTCGGGCATCAGCGGCGCATTTTTGGATACAAATCCTGTCACTGGCTTAATTTATCGTACTCAGGAGTCATCCGGGCAGTTAGGGCGTTTCAGTTTTAGTGTCCGTAGTTGCAGCATTGGGGGCATTACGCTGGTGATACCAACACCTGCTCCGGTGCTAAACTGCCGCGCCATCAGTGCTGGATCAGAGGGGATGTTTACGGCGGACGTGCCGGATAACACCGTCTCCGGCGGCGATGTGTTCTGCCGCATTATCGCCCGTGACGGGAATTATATTACTGCTCCTGCCGAAGTTGGCATCCAGTCCATTGTTGATTTGGGCGTTTATCAAGCTGTTGATGTTTTTGGGATGCGGGCAAGTGGAACGCCTGTTGTTCCCTTCGCTTTTCCGGTACGGAT
The DNA here is from genome assembly GCA_034437895.1 of Anaerolineae bacterium. Taxonomy (GTDB): domain Bacteria; phylum Chloroflexota; class Anaerolineae; order Aggregatilineales; family Phototrophicaceae; genus JANRLJ01. Next base: position 2,288 of record DAOTTO010000468.1, read on the forward strand.
TTGTCTGCACGGTGAAGGGCAGCTTTTCTTCATCAATGCGGCGGATGCAAACCGCACCGTTCAAATTTTAAACGCTTTTGTTCAAGTCGGTTATACCTGCGGCGATCTTCCCAATTCCGGCACGCTTGTATTGGTGCTGGGTGCTGCACCAGCCTCCGCCACAGGTTCTTTGCCCGGAAGCACAATTATCACAGGCGACTGCCAAGCGACAACGCTGGCGATGTTGAATCTGCGCCAAGCACCGGATTTAAGCGCGGCGGTGATCGAAGTCATCCCGTATAACTTGACGTTACAAGTGACCGAGCGCACAACAGATTGGGTTCGTGTGATTTATGAGGATGGACAAGGCTGGCTGAATGCGCGTTACGTGCGGACGGCGTGTTAGAGAAGGGAACGTCTATTTTTGTGGATGGTGTGGAAAAAGTACAGAGTACTGCGTAAAAGCCTCAGATTCTAGCTCATGGGTTGTCCTTTTTTGTTTTGACTACATGTTATAATGGAGTAATTAAAAGAAAGAAAAGTGATCTATGGTGCAGAGCTATATCATTCAAGAAAACGGACAAGTCACGCTTCCAGAGGAATGGCGCGATAAATATGGGCTTAAAAAAGGGGATGTCGTCTCGTTTATCGAAACCGAGAATGGATTGATGGTGCTGCCGGGTGAAAGTATCATCACAAATGCGCTTGATGAGATTGGCGAAACGCTGAAAGGACAGGGAATCACGCTTGAGCAGCTTATGGACGACGGACGGACTATTCGAGGTGAGATGTTAAAGGAGCTTTATGGTCTCGAATCGTCTGACGAATAAGGTGTTCTTTGATGCTAGTGTACTTTTTGCAGCAGCTTATTCGTCTACAGGTGCGGCGAGGGAACTCATTCGGTTTTCTACTGAGGATAAGATCAAACTTGTAGTGAGTCAGTTTTTTCTGGAGGAAGCCCGTAGAAATCTTGCTGAAAAAGCACCTGCTAAAGTTGCAATTTTTGCTACACTGATCGCTACAGTCGAGTTAGAAATTGTACCCCAAATAACAAAAGAGGAGATTTTAGCTGTTGCAGCTTACACAAAACTTAAAGACGCACCTGTTGTCGCGGCGGCGATTAAAGGGCAGTGCGTGTTTTTGGTGACTTATGATCGAAAACATTTGATTGAACCTGCTGAAGTTGCTGATAAATCGGGCTTAAAAATTGTTACCCCTGATATTGTTTTGAATGTTGTTCGAGAACAACAAAATGACGAATAGATTATCTAAGCAAGAAACAAATGCACATGACCCATCATGCACGGCTGATACCCTCTTTTGACCAATCGGCTTAGTAACTGATGTTACGCAGTCATCCGCTCTGGGTTTTGAACCCAGAGCTACCCAGCAATCTGGAAACCTCTAAAAAGGTTAAAGCATTTTTTAGTTAACCCCTTCAGGGGTTTCAAAAGCCTCTAGATGGCAGTTTTGAACTGCCAGCGGCAAGTAATTTGCGTGTCTGCGTCAGGTCAGTTAGTAATTAACATGTTAGTGTTAGTATTTTTCCAGCACCCAACGTAAAATCGTGTAATGTGCTGCCAAGCCTGCGAATTCCCCATAACGGGCAAACGTTTCCGCCACCAAATCGGCGCTGATTTTGCCCTCTTGCCCATAAAAATAGCGATTCACTGCTGCTTGTAAGGCCACATCATTCGCGCCGATATAATTATGGCCTACGCCAATTGTGCGCGTCAGCGTCCAACTCGCTGTCCAATGCCCTATGCCCTTAATCCTTAATAACGCGGCATACGCCTCTGCCAGCGGCACATCGCGCAGCCCTTCTAGATCAAGCACACCCGCATCCACCTGTTCGGCGATTTCGATCATCAAGCGCATCCGCTTAAAGGTGATCTTCATCGGCGTAAATAAGGCTTCCGTCCCGACAGCGATTTGTTCTGGCGTGGGAAAAGCATAAAACGGCTGACTATCATGGACGATACAATGCCCCGCCCATTCCACCAGCCAGCGCTGTGCCTTTTGCGCCGCCACCCACGAAATCTGCTGCTCGATGATGGTCGTCATCAGCGCTTCAAACGCACTCGCGGCACGAGGCCACATCACCCCTTGCAGTGGTTCGACGATGCGCCACAATGTTTCATCGGATTGGGCGAAAGCATAAAATGGCGTGGGATTATGCGCTAAAGCGAAGATATGATGAACTGTGTCTAATAGTTCAGCGGCGGCGCAGTCATGCACGGATGCAAACACGTCCAGCGCAGGCGCATGAAGCGTCCCGGCATTTTGCACTTTGACGAGGATCAATTGATCGTCAATCTTAACGGCTCGCCAATAAGCGCCTTCGTGAACGCGATCAATCACAGGATGGACATAGCGCGAAAGCATGTCCAGCAGCAGAGGAAAATTATAGGGTGCGTGGGGGGTGAGTGTGCCGATATAATCCATAACCAGATGATAGCACGGATGTGCGTAATCTGGGGCACATTAGACTGTGCCCCATCATGAATATTTTGTTACATTAAGGCATCAGCCAATATACGTAATTTTCACCCTCTGCCGTCCATCCGGTCAGGCGACCATAACTCACCTGCCACCAGATGCGTCCTTGAGCATCGCAGCTATACGTGCTGAGGATCGTCATACTGCTGCCTGCGGGTATAGTCGCTAACACACGTCCACTGGTATTGGCAGTGCTGCGGAGATTATTGGGCAGTCCGGGCGTGACCCGCGCCAGCATCCCCGGCACGAGGCGAGAAACCATCCCCTGCACACTGCCTTGAACCAAGACACATGTCAGTGGTTCCAGCCAATAGATGTTATTTTCGCCTTCAGCCGTCCATCCGATTTGACTCCCCGCCCGCACATTCCACCACATGATACCGTCCACACACTGCGGCCCGGTCAATATTTGTACAGGCGTTCCCCCGTTGATTTGCCCGATCACACGGCTGCCGTTGGCGTTTCTGCCAGGCAGATCGCGCAGCACATTTGGATCGCCGGGGGTGACGATACCACTTGTGCCGATTTGCAAACGTGTCGGCAGTGTACAAGGTCTATTAGTCGGCGGCACAGTAGGCACAGGCGGAGGTGGAGATGCGAAGGAAATCGGCTCAAGCCAATACATTCCATTTTCACCTTCCGCCGTCCAGCCGATCAGGGTGCTATATTGGACATACCACTACGTCAGTCCACCGACACAAACTGGATTACCAATGACTTGTAATTCGCCGCCCGCCGGGATGGTGCCGACATTTGCGCCTGCCCCTGCTTGCGCCCGTACCACATTGGGTAGACCAAGTGTGACCCGCGCCTGCATCCCCGGTGCAAGACGCGACATCATACCTAAGCACTGCCACGACAAAATCCAGGGTTGGTCAACCGTGCCTTCTTCCGTCCAACCCGTTATGCCACCGCCTTCTATGTTCCACCAGTTATAGCCATCGACACACTGCGGCCCACCGCGCACGGTAAAGAAAGTACCGTTGGGCAGTTGACCGATTTCGGGATTAGCAAGACCCGCGCCGCTGCGGACGATATTGGGCAGCCCCGTCCCCATAGCGACGAAAGCCGTATATCCATTAGCTAAATTATCCGCCGGGGGACAGTTCCACTGTGCCACTGCTGGCGTTACATTGATAAAGGAGAGGCCAGAAACGATCACGACTAGCGCCGCCAACCATAACTTGAAGCGAGGAGAAATCATTGTGTTCATATCCTTTTGTGTTATGCGATTACATAGGATATGACCCGGCCTCGTTCCCTCAAGTTCCCCGTTCTAACCATCTTCCAACCGCCGCGTAGGGCAAGCGGTGGATTAGGCGTTATAAAGCCAGTCGCTGGATTGGGTAGTCTCCCTTGCCAGTATTGGTAAAATAATACTCAAAAACGACGAGTGAGACAAATGAGCGAATTAGCATCGGTTGGGGGCTTTTGTCCGAATCCTGAGTGTGAAGATTACGGGAAGGTTGAGACAAAGAACATCATTCGCTATGTCAGAACGAGAGAGGGTCGTCAACGCTTTCAGTGTAAGACGTGTAAACAGACTTTCAATGAGCGCAAAGGCACATTGTTCTATCAACGCAAAACGGATGAAAAGGATATTTTAAAATGCCTGGCTTTGCTGGCAGAAGGCACTCGTATCAGCAGCATTAGCCGTGCCAAAGGGATCAAAGAAGATACCGTCCTGTCCTTTTTGCGAGAAGCAGCCCATCATGCCGAGCAAGTGGAAGCGATTTTGCTCGACGCTTATCAAATCAGCCAAGTTCAAATCGATGGTTTGTGGACCTATGTAGGACATAAAAAAAAGGCGACAAGCGAATAGCGAGTGAGGATAAAGGCGAATACTGGCGTTGCACAGCGATTGAACCCAAGACCCGCTTGCGGGTGGGGCGTGGCATTGGGCA
>DAOTTO010000469.1:0-1592 GCA_034437895.1 Anaerolineae bacterium
TGTATTTTTTGCGCTTCGTGCCGTAGCCGCTGCTGCTTAACTGATGTTACGCAGCCGTCCGCTCTGGGTTCAAAACCCAGAGCTACCGAGCAATCTGGAAACCTCTAAAGAGGTTAAAGAACCTTTTTACTTAACCCCTTCAGGGGTTTTTAAACCCTCTAGCTGGCAGTTTTGAACTGCCAGTGTCGAGTGATTTGAGTGTCTGCGTAAGATCAGTTATCAAAGCGCATGAACAGCGCCGCGTAAGAGATACACAAAGCAAACGGCCTGCGGGCTGTATGATTTGCACAGAAACGCGCCTAGCAAGTTCTCATTGCAAGTTGCGGCTGAATCCTCTATCTTTGCGCCTATGTTGAACAACCAAAGGAATAGTCATCATGACCGCTAACCCTCAAGATCACATCCGCGAAATTCGCGGCGAAATCGACGGCATTAACCTGCAACTGCTGGATTTACTCAACAAACGTGCCACCCTCGCCAGCGAAATCGGGCGGATTACGGCCTCGCTCAATACTCAATTTTATGATCCGCAGCGCGAAGCCTTTATGCTGCAAGAATTGGAACAGGCCAATAATGGCCCTTTCAGCAACGAGACGATCAAAGCGCTGTTCCGCGAAATCTTCCGGGCGACCTTAGCACTGGAAGAAAAACAAGCGCGGCAAAAGCTGCTCGTCCAGCGCAAAGAAAACACAGATCGCACCGTGATTACCATGCCGGACGGCACCGAAATCGGCAATGGTGAGTTCAAGGTGATCGCGGGGTCGTGCGCCATCGAAAGCTACGAACAGATGGATGAAGTCGGTGCGGCGCTGGCAGAACGCGGTGTGAAGTTCATGCGCGGCATGGCCTATAAACCGCGTACATCGCCATACGAATTTCAAGGCATGGGCGAACCGGGGTTGAAGATCGCCCGTCAGGTCGCCAACAAATACGGCATGTATGTCGTCAGCGAGATCATGGATCAATCGCAGATTCCGATGATGTCGGAGTATGTCGATGTGTTCTGGGTGGGCGCACGGAATTATCAGAACAGCTTTTTGCTGCGAGCGTTGGGGCAGGTCAAGCAGCCTGTTATCCTCAAAAATGGGCTGGCGGCGACGTTAGAAGAATTTTTGTATGCGGCGGAATATATCGTCAGCAGCGGCAATCCGAATGTGATTTTGATCGCGCGCGGCATCCGTACCTACGAAAAATGGACTCGTAACACACTCGACATCGGGGCGGTGGCGCTGCTTAAGCTGGAATCGCATCTGCCCGTTGTAGTCGATATTTCCCACTCCGCCGGACGACGTGACATCGCTATCCCGATTGCGAAAGCGGCCAAAGCAGTGGGCGCGGATGGATTGATGGTGGAAGTGCATCCGAATCCGCCAGTTGCGATGAGCGATGCCAAGCAGCAGTTAAGTATCCCGGAATTTCATGCGCTGATGGATGAATTGCAAGAACACGCGATGGCTTAGGGAAGATACACAAATTCAGGACTTTCGCTTACCTCACCCCCCGGCCCCCTCTCCAATACTTGGAGAGGGGGAGAAAAACGCATCTTGAAGTCCCCTCTCCATGCAATGGGGAGGGGATTTAGGGGTGGGGTA
>DAOTTO010000470.1:0-4682 GCA_034437895.1 Anaerolineae bacterium
GCGATGTTCGTCACGATATAGACGTTATCGTTAAAGTCGCAATTTCCGGCGGGGCCGCAGCCGTTGAGCAAATTCTCTTGAATCACCAGATAAGCATTCGGGACAATGTTGCCAGCAAAATCACGCAGTTTCCACAAGCGCAAGCCATGTGCATTACACATCCCGTTGGCATCCAGCCCGCTCTCACACTCATCGCTTGTAAAGCCGTTCACGTTGATCACAAAATCAGTGGTCGGATTAACGGTCATCTCGGCGGGGCTGCTGGTGCCACTTTTCAGCGGCAGGATTGATTGTGCATCTACCGCGTCATGAGTGAAGCTGCCGCCGCCTGCGCCCGTGATCTGGAACGTAATTGGGTCGGCGCAGCAGTTGTGATAGGCCGCGATCTGGCGCACATACACGGGCTGCGTATTCACGGGCTGCGTATTCACGGCTCGCCGCCAACGGAACGACAGCACTTCATCGCCATACGCCACATACTGCGACGACAGCGGTTGGGTAATGTTACTGGTAAAGCCAAAGGCGCTGAGAAGCTGCGTGAGTGTCGGCTCGTTGGCATCATCCGGCTGAAGTTCATAATTGCCGTTCAGATACACGACTACCGAAGGCTGCACGGGGTCGCTGGTCGTCAGCGTGAGTGTCTGGTTGCGAAGGCCGGAACTGCCGCTGTCTTCGATAAAGCGCACTTCCACATCATAAAAGCTATTCGGCGCGATATTAAAGCCTGCTTCGTTCCGTATCAACGAAAATTCCGTCGGATCGCTGAGAGTGACTCCCGTCACGCGCAGGACGTTAACCGGATCGCTGTTTTTTACACGCAGCGTTACGGTATCATGTGAGCGATGCGAGGTCACACCTTGATCGATTGTGCTAAAGTTCAGCACACCGTTCAAGTAGCTGAGTTGGCTGATGGGCTGCGCCAGGCCGTTAAGCGTCGTCCAGTCGCGGTTATCCAGCACCAATGCACCACCGGGGGTGACGGGCGCGGGTTCGACATTCGTCACGAGGAATACGAAGTCGTTGTAATCCTGTCCGCTGGGGGTTTCTTCAAACGCGATGACATAAGCATTAGAGACAACGCCGGACGCAGTGATAAACGGATAAACACGCACCTTATGGCGAATCGCATCCGCGAAAAGGTTGAGCGAATCTTCGCTGTAAACATCACGGTTGGCGAAGGCAGGCCAAGTGCTGTAGAACCCAAATGCCGCGCCGCCGGGGTTAAAGCTAAACGATGGTGTGCCATTATAGGTCGGGTTAAGTGTCTGCGATGTGTTTTTGTTGATCTTGAAAAGCGGTGTTTCGCTGGCAGGATTCGCCATTCCATACCACCCGAAGATCGTCGTCTCGGAAAATGCCGACGAATCTGGGCCAAACGAAGCCAACGGATAAACATTGACGGTGCCGCCACTGACGGCGCGGAAACTCTGGACGCTCACTTCCTGCCCAAGCAGCGGGAAACTGCTGTTGGTGCTATGGATGGGGGATGTCGTGGGGTTATCATCGCCGACTTGCGTGGTGATGCTCCACGTATCGAGAATCCATTGTAGCGACGGTTCATTCGAGCCGAACAATCCGGCTGTGCCTAAGCCTGCAAGCGCAATCGTTATTGTCGGATGGGCTGCATCGGTTGTTTGGAAGCTAAGGGAGGCAAATTTGGGACCGTTACCCGTCGGGTTGAATTTGATGCCAAGCACCGTCGATTGCCCCGGATTCAATACGGTTGTGGTCGATATTGTGCTGATCTCGAATTGATTGGCATTCGTACCAGAGAGGACGGGGGCGTTTGTTGTAATACCCGCTGTGCCTGTGCCTGTATTCGTAATGGTGATAAGTTGTTCCGTGCTGGAACCGCCGCCAGAAATATCATTAAAAACAAGGCGCGAGGTGCTTGAAACCACATTCGGCGTTCCAGGCACGACTGGATTCGGACGCAGTAACCACAGTTTGTTATCGGAGCTGGTATCTTCTTCGGCATATTCCGCCACGTAAAGATCGCCCGTCGCCACATTTTCCGTCAGATCAAGCGGGTTATTAAAGCCGCTGAACCCGGCAATTTCAGTTTGCTGAGACACAATATCGCCATTCGCGCCGCCGGGGGTGAGGACGATAATGTCATCATCCGCGCTGTACCGGACGATTAAGATTCGGCCTTGCAGTAGCCCGCCGAAAGCCGCAGCGTTGCGATATTCAATCGTGCCGTTGGGCGATTTGTTATAGCCGAGATTGTAAGAGATACCGCGATAATTGCGATCTGGCAGTGTGCCAACGGGATAATGATTGCCGACTTGTCCCGGATCAAGCACTGCTGTTGGATTACCACCATCCTTCACCCATTCGCAGCGGGTGGGGTTGGGATGTCCATAATAGCCGCCGGGGACGATGCGGAAGACATAATCCGCCTGATTCACCAACATAAAAGCAGCGGCGAGAGTCGGCCCCGTGTACGCGCCATTAGCAGCGTTATCGATTCGGTTGGCGCAAGAAACAGGCCACGCCGGGCTAGGGGTGCCGGGGACATTACCATTCGCCGCCGAGCCGTTGGTCGCCGTGTAAAGCCGTCCGTTGGTGTGCCAGACGAGATCATAGGCATTGCGGATGCCTGTCGCGTAAAGGGTGACGGGTGCGCCTGCCGCTTGCGGATTGTAGTAGACCGAATTTAAGCGGGGATCCCCCAGTCCGGGGTTATTGGTCGTATTGGGATCAGGCAGATTGTTCGTCCCGCCATCAAGCGTCCCTGTGGCGACATTCAGCGCGATTTGTCCGTTAGATACCCAATAGTTATAGAGCAAATTCAGATCAATGCGGAGGAGGGAAGCGCTTAAAACTGATTCCGGTTGGTTGCCCCATTGGCTGTCCCGCGCACCCGTCGCGCTGATGCTGCCTTGCGTCATATACATTGCCCCATCGGGGCCAAAAACCAAGCTGTTGCTCAGATGATCTTTACGCGCACGCGGCAGTCCGGTCACAAAGTCGGTACGAGTCCATGTTTCGCCACCTTGACCGAGATTATCTACTGTCAATGCGGAGATGCCGCCCGTAAAATTGGTCGCGCCAGTAAGAACGCCTTGATTATGCGACACCCACAAGATGGGATCGTCCACCGGAGCGCCCGGTTGGAAGGCCAAACCAACGATAATGCGCCCACTGAATTTATTAATCTGCACTTCATTAGACAACGTGCCGTTGGCGGCGATGTTCCAATGATAAATCTGCCCGGTGTTGGTGGCGGCATACAAGCGCCCATCGGGGCCAACCGTCACACTGGTATAGCCACGCGCCACCACACCGAGATTCGTCCGTGTAAACGAAATAATGGTCGGCACAGCCCCGCCGCCCGTACCCGTTGTAAACGACATACTGTAGGGGGTCATTGCCACGCCAGCAACATCTTTAACTTGGTTGGTGACGATGAGCGTGTAATTGGTGTTCGGGGCGAGGTTTCCCGCCGGAGTCAGGGTGATGGCATCACCGCCGCCCGTTGTATTCAATGACGAAAGCACGACGCGATCCGTAACCGGATCGCCGAGGGTACGATAAAGATAGACTGTATCGCTGTGTACAGTAGCGTTATCCACACCGCCATTAGGCAGATACATGCCTGTCACGGTGATCGAACCACTTACGGAAACCCCACTCGCAAAATTGGTAGGTGAAGTAGAAACCACCGTCGGGATAGCCGGCCCCGCCGAGGACACAATCGTCACATAATTAATTTTGGTATTATTGCCGCCTGTCGCGTTGATCGTCAAGCGCCCATCATTGAGTTGAACGGTGACGCTGCCTTGTTGGAACATTGAGGACGCGCCGCCGCTGCCCGTAGGCAGAAAATCATTGACGGCCAGCGCCCCTTCTACATTAATATGATGGATGCTGTCGGTCTGGTTAGCATCCCCCGCGCTTACGGTGACTTGATACAAACCGTTTGGCAGCCCAATTTCCCACCAGCCTTCGGTCTTCGAGCCGCTAAAGCTGCCAGCAATATCATCAGCCTGCATGTGCATAAACGTTGCGAGGCGGATTTCTGCGGCTGTACCTGCACGATTTCGCCCATTGTTAGAAAGATTAAGTGCGTTAGTCGTACCCGGCGTTACCCAGCCATAATTATAAGCGCCACCGCTTTGGTTCGCGCCATTGCGGACACCGTAGCCCTCACCTGAATCGCGCCAATAGGTAGCTGGCGGCGTGGTGGCAGCATCTTGAAAATTAATGCGAATATCCACTGCCTGTGCATGTACTGCACCGGGGAAGACCACTAAACTGAGGAGCAGCCCCGCGACAAAAACGATGATCAGGTGTTTGGACTTCAACATACGAAATACTCCTAACCGACAAAACACAGCGAGCGCAAACCGACGATGGATCGTTTTTCAAAAGCGACGAACCGGATGTGTTAATGAACTATGATGACAGATAATCTACTTGGGAGGTTGGAATGATGAAAATGGCAACGCGCCATAAAGAGATGACTGACTTCGATTATTTATCCCCAAGACGCATTACGCGAGGCATTTTCCCTCAACGCTGCTATTGATCTAACTATAACAGAAAAAATAGGACGATTTCCGAATTTTACGTGAAAATTTTAACCGTATTGAAACGAAATCCATCTTCTTTAATAGTGATATTAGCAACAAAACAGCTTAGTAACGTTGTTTCACAACGCAATTTGCGAAAAATAG
>DAOTTO010000471.1:0-4808 GCA_034437895.1 Anaerolineae bacterium
TGGCAGCTTCGATATTAAAACCGAGGTTGGGAAAATCACAACCAAACATAGCAATTGTGTAGTCCTACACCATTCGGACGGCTACACCTATACGAAAGGATTAAGGTGCTTACCTCCCCATGCCTAAAGGCAAGGGTATCTCGCACCGATTTCGATGACTGTGAAAGAACTCGTTAAAAAATTGGTTGAAGCGTGGGGGCCATCTGGCTATGAACACCACGTCCGCAAATTGATCCTCGAAGAAGTGAAAGACCTCGCCGATGAAATCACGGTTGATCCGCTGGGCAATTTGATCTGCCGGGTGGGGCAAGGTGGCAAAAAAGTCATGATTGCATCCCACATGGATGAGATCGGCGTGATGGCGATGTATGCCGAGAAGCACAGCGGCTATCTGCGATTTTCCGGCATAGGCGGGGTGATTAACGTCACACTGCGCGGGAATCGGGTGAAATTTGAAGATGGCACGATGGGCGTGATTGGTGTCCATAAAGACGGTGGCGATTCGATTGATGATTTTTATATCGATGTGGATGATGGGAGCGGAAATGCAACGATTCAACCCGGAAGCCCCGCATCATTCTGGCGCACATTGGAAGAACGCGGCACACGCCTTATCAGCAAAGCGATGGATGATCGGATTGGCTGCGTAGTCGCTATTGAAGCGATGCGGAAGCTGAATAAACAAACGCCGAATGAAGTCTATTTCGTCTTTACTGTGCAGGAAGAAGTCGGTTTGCGTGGCGCACGTCCGGCGGCGTATACGGTTGATCCTGATGTCGCTATTTCGCTCGATGTAACGCGCACAGGTGATGAGGCCAAAGGTGCAAAGATGGCGGTTAAGTTGGGCGGCGGCGCAGCGATCAAACTGCACGATGGGGGGCATGTCGTTCCGCCTGCGGTGCGCGAGTGGATGGTCGCCCGTGCGGAAGCAGAAAAAATCCCGCATCAACTTGAATTATTGGTTGGAGGAACGACGGATGCTGCTGGGATTCAGGTGGCGCGGGCGGGTGTGCCGAGCGGCTGCATCTCGATTCCGTGCCGATTTGTGCATACGGTGAGCGAAACGGTGGATGTGAACGATGTGCAGGCCTGTATTGATTTATTGGTGGCATTGTTGAGCCAGCCAGCGGAACTGCCTACTCTCTGAATTGCTTAACCGCCAAGACACGCAGGACACCAAGATTCGTATAAAATTTCTTGGCGCTCTTGGTGTCTTGGCGGTTCCAATTATTTACCTATAACAGTTTATACGCATTTTCGGCGTACTGCCGCGCATTCCCATTAACTGAAATCATCGCCACTTGATAGGCTTCCGCTAATTTTTTCTCGCTCTCGATGCGTTCTTTCAACTGGCGCACATCTTTATCGCTGGGGTCGAGCGATACGGCTTCATTGACGAGCAGTTCCGCGACGGTGATATGCTTGCGGCTTTCCACCAGTAGACGGCTAAGATCGACAATTGTGCTGACGATGTTGTCGCGGTCATCATTTTCATACGCTAAATACAGCGCTTGACGGTAGCGCATGACGGCTTGACCGAGTTGATTGGCTTGTACCGAGGCATAGCCCAAACTGCTAAGTTGGAGCGCTTCTTCCTCTTTATCCCCCACTTCACGGGCGATATGTAGTGATGAAGTGTGGAAGTTAACGGCTTCGCTCCATCGCGCAAGATCACCATAGGCGCTGCCGAGTGCGCCCAAAACACGCCCCTCGTAGCCGCGTTTTTCTTGTGACTTAAAGAGTTGAAGCGCTTGTTCCCAAGTATCGACTGCTGCGTCGGAGTCACCCGTATCGAGCAGAGCATAACCTAGTTTATATAAAACAAGGGCTTCATTCTGGGTATCATCGCTGTTGCGGGCGATTTCCAGCGCATAACCGTAATCATTTTCGGCTTGATCGCTTTCGCCAAGCTGCTGACGGGCATCACCGAGGGTGATGAGCAGTTGCATCCGGGTGAGTTCGTCTTTGAGCGATTCAGCCATTTTCGCGCCGCGTGTGGCATACATCACCGCAGCCTGAGAATTATCGGTCTTGACCATCAAGGCGGAAAGCATATCGAGCGTTTCTAAAATTCCGTCTTGATCGTTCATGCTTTCTTGGAGGGTGAGTGCTTCGCCATAAGTGGCGATAGCTTCATTTTCCATGTCTTGATTGACCTGCAACTGCCCGATGGCTTGGAGGACGCGAAGCTGCGTTTGTTTATCGCCGGATTGGCGGGCTTGGACGAGGCCAGCGCGTAATTTGGTGATGTCATCCGTATTGAGGTCAATCGTAACGGGTGTGATGGGCAGGGCGGCGGAAAGGACTTCTTCCTCATCCTCCATCTCTTCATCAAGGATGTCGTCGTCTTCATCGCCGTCCAGACCATCCAACGGATTGTTGAACAACCGTGAGGCTAAAGGCTGGAGGACTTCCTCATCCTCGTCTTCGTCCTCGACTTCATCTTCTTCGAGGTCGTAAATCTCGTCCTCGTCAATAAGGTCGTCGTCGTCGAAGTCTGCTTCATCATCAAGGGGTTCATCGTAATCCTCGTCCTCGAATTCGTTTTCCGCATCAAAGGGAAGGGGTGCGCCCGTTGATTCTGCGACATTGCCCGGAAAGGCGGTTGTCGTAGTAGTGCTTAAGCTACGCAGCAGAAGCAGTTCATACAGATAGCCGCGCTCATTAACGAAATCCCCGGTCTGACCTAAAGTGCCAACTAACTCGCTTATGATGGCGCGTTCCCCTTTTGCGGCTGACCATTTTGCCAGTGCGAGGAAGGAATCCATTTCAGTGGCGAGTTTGTTATAGGCATCGGATGTGCCTGTCGTGTATTTTTTGGCGTAGGCAAGAATTGCCTCTTGGACTTTGGTTTGCAGGTCATCAAGCCGATTAGAGCCGCGCAGCCAGCTTTGCGCGAAGGCGTGGATGACCGGATGTAGGCGATAATAAGGGGCGCTGTAGCGCTGGGTGCGCTCGGCGAGACCAAGCTGTACGAGAATGTTCATCGCCTGCTGGACAGATTCGGACGGTGCGCCACTAATCAGGCTTAGGAGTTCGGCGGAACCGCGCCCGTCGTAAGTCGCGCCCATCATCAAAATGATGCCTTGAAGCGGGGCAGTTAATCCGCGAAAACTAGCGGTGAGCGCTCCGACAAGCGGATTGCCGCCGACGGCATTTGTCACCTGCTGCAAAAGTTGTAAGTAGGCAGTGGGGGTTTGTTTGCTGACAAGCATCGCCCGCGCTGTTATCACTATGGCAAGCGGGAGATTGTCTAACAAAGTCACTAATTGGCGTACATCGGAGTCGGAATCTGTTGTTGCTAAACGAGATTCTTGTTTAAAGAGCAAAACGGCCTGTTCAGTTTCTAATGTGCTTAGGTCAAGCGAAGCCCAGGGGCCTTCGATGACCGCTTCGCTGATGATTAACGTCGGCAGGCCATCGACACAGCGCGTAATAAAGCGCGTCGCTACATCGGCGCTGATTCTTCCATCAATCACAATCAAGGGCTTGCTGCGTTTAAGTGTGTTTTCGACGGCGGCGATCATCCCCAGCGGATTATCGGCGTTCATAATCTCTGGGATGTTATAGGCACGTCCCACGCGGACAAGTAGTTCTTCGAGGCGGGGATTATCTACATTAAACCACAAGACACCGCCGGGCTGTTGGGCATATGCGCCTGCGAGTGTAGCAGCGAGGGCGGTTTTGCCGACTCCTGCTGTGCCATGTATCAGCACGGCATGGCCTTCTTTTAACTGGGCATATACTTGTGCCAGCGCTGTCTCACGCCCGATAAGCCTGCCGGGCGGCATCACGGGTAAGGCCAGTGCCTCTCTAGCAGTCGCTTCATGGGGCGTAAAGTCGGTCATTATGATCCCTCACGGTAGAAATTATGCGTTATATCCAAGCTGTAAACGACAGTATAACATTCTTGCCTGAATCAGGAAAATTCCACTTGACAATAATTTATAAAAAACGCCCGATTATGGGCGCTTTTTGCATCAGATATCATTATTCAGCGGGCGGTGGAACGGGTAGACTATCGACTGGTGTGTCTTTCCACTTCGCGCCTTCATCTACCAGCATGACGGGGATACCGTTACGGATAGGATATTTGTAGCCGCTGTCTGCGCTGACCAACCATGCACCGCGCACGAGTTCTAAGCGTCCGGGATCGTCGCCCCGGTCTTTATAATGAACTGCCACCGGGCAGCGCAGGATGTCGAGCAAAGCGGGATCAATTGGGGAATCTGCCATAATCGCTTATCCTTAACTGTGTTTTCATTTTACATAACGCAAGTATAACGGCATGGAGGATATGGGTCAACCGAGATGACCAATCAGCGACTTTTAGGCGGCGTGTTGTGGCGTGTGATATTCATTGGCGCAATCCTGTTTTTGATCACCGCGTTGTGCTTAAGCTGCGGCGTTTTGACGATCATGGTGGTACAAGCCTTATGACGCGATCCACTGCACAGCGCATCGCCTATCATCTGTTCGCCTTGACGCTTATTTTGCTAATGCTTTCGGCGGGTGCAGGACTTTTAACTGTGCTGTGCCTTTTGCCAGATGCGTTACTCGCTGCCCAACTTCCCCAGATTGATGCTACTCTTTTACTTACTCTGGCTATTCATCTCGGCTTAATCACCAGCGCTGTTTATATTTTCGCGGACACGCCGACGACTCTCATCAACACTCAACAAAATCACTCAAAATGGCGGGGCTTGCGGATCAGCCTGATTGCTGGCCTTACGATGAGCATTCTTTTTCCGGCGTGGCGGTTGCAATTGGGGTATCCGCTGGCGGCAGTCGCGCCGGCATTTTGGCTG
>DAOTTO010000472.1:0-5970 GCA_034437895.1 Anaerolineae bacterium
ACGAAGCCAACACTTCAACCGTAACCGGGTTAACACCCACGCGCTGAAGCTGCTGCATGGCAACTTCTTGCGAACCAGGCAATGTATCACCCGGATAAGCCGCGCCGTTGCCGCGAATGGGCGTAGTGCCTGCATTATCATCACCGACGACAACAGGAATGTTGAAGGCTTCGAGAATGCGTTGAAGTGACGGTTCATTCGCGCCACCGTTGAAGTTCGTGAAGGCCAAACCACGCAGTTCAACCGCGACAGTCGCCGTGTCAGGATCATTAATGCCCGTCAAGTTAAGCGCAGCGATGCGGACGCAAGAGCTTACGCCAGCACCGCAGCCAGTGGTCGGGTTAAAGGCGATATTGATGATGACCGATGCACCCGCTGCGATGTTGATCGGCTGGGCAGGCGGCGTAATCATCTGGAACTGATTGGCATTCACACCACCGAGCGCCCGCGCTGTAATCGTCAGCGGGGCAGCACCCGTATTGGTGATCGTCACAGGCCGAACCGGGCTGGCAGCACCACCGATACCATCACTGAAGACCAAGCGATTCGGTGTGACCACGATATTCGGTGCTGCACCAGGGTCAGAGGCGACACCCGCTAAAGTCACAACAGCATTGGGCGAGTTGGCAGAGCTATTGACAAGTGTCAGCGTCGCGGCCTTATTCCCTGCTGTCGTCGAATTAAAGACCACATTGATGGTCGCGGAGCCAGCCGGGGCAATCGTCAAAGGCAGGCCGGGCGGGGTATCTAATTGGAATTCCGCCGCATTTACGCCGCCCAACGTGAGCGCCGTGATTGTCAGCGGGCCGGTGCCGGTATTGTTGATCGTAATGCCCAGTGGAGCCGATGCGCCGCCGCCTACTTGATCGACAAAGTTCAAAGTCATTGGCGCGACCACGATATTAGAAGGCGCGTTGGTCGCCGTGCCTGTTAAGTTCATAACCGCATTCGGAGTGTCGGGGTCATTGCTGGCAATCGTCAATGTCGCCGCTTTAGCGCCTGCTGTTGCAGGATTAAAGACTACATCGACTGTCGCGGAAGCACCCGCTGCCACATTCAAAGGAGTCGCAGGTGCGAAGATTTGGAACTCCGCCCCATTCGCGCCACCTAATGTGAAGCCTGTGATCGTCAGCGGTTGGGTACCCGTATTATTGATCGTAACCGTCTGTGGAGCGCTGGCTGCCCCGCCTGCCGGATCAGTGAAATCCAGCATACCGGGAGAAAGCGCGATATTAGGCGCAACAGCAGGCGTAGTCGCCGTACCATTCAATGTAACGACAACATTAGGGGTATCGGGATCGCTGCTGTTGATGGTGTAGGTCGCCGTTTTAGCGCCAACCGTCGCGGCATTTAAGGAGATCGTTACCGTAACCGATGCCCCCGATGCGACGAATGACGGCACACCCGGTTCAGTCACAATTTGGAACTGGGCTGCGTCCACGCCACCCAATGTTAAGGTGTTCAGCGCGAGATTGGCTGTACCCGTATTGCTGATCGTCAGCGTAACGGGTGCGGAAGGTGCTGCATCCACCACATCAGTGAAGGGCATAGGGTTGGGCGTAACAAAAATATTCGGGATGCCGGGCTGAAGCAGCGTAATCTTGTTATCTGCATTCGTGCTTTCATCGCCATATTCAACCACATACAGGCTGCCATTGGCGACATTTTCAACCAGATCAAGCGGATTATTGAAGGCTGTTAGGCCGGGGATGCCCGTCGTTGAGGAGATGATATTTAACTGGGGGCCGCCGGGCTGCAAAACGATGATGTCATCATTTTGGCTAAAGCGCACGACCATCAAAGTACCTTGTAAAGCGCCGCCAAAAGCCGTCGCATTACGATACTCAATTACGCCATTGGGCGATTTATTAAAGCTGAAGTTAAAAGAAGCGCCGCGCCAGTTGGGGTCTGGCTGGGTGCCGACGGGGTAATGATTGCCCACTTGTCCGGCATCAGCGCCAGCCGTCGGATTACCGCCGTTCAACACCCACTCGCAGCGCGTGGGGTTGGGATGACCATAATAACCACCCTGCACCACACGGAAGAGATAATCTTCCTGCGTCACGATATTGATAGCAACCGGAACAGCGCCGCCCGTATAAGCCGCACCATTGGCACGGGCTGTACAAGCAGGTTCAGTCGCAAATGCCCCAGGTGTGCCGGGGGAGTTACCGCCGCCTGCTGAACCGTTGGTGGGAACATAAAGCTGACCGTTGGTGTGCCAAACCAGATCATAAGCGTTGCGAACACCTGTCGCGTATAAGGTAACGGGTGCATTCGCCGCTCTTGGATTATAAGGTAAACCTGCCTGGTTAAGCTGGAAGTTGTTCGCGTCCAGCAAATTGCCATCTGCGCTGGCAGTTCCAGTAGCCACATTCAACGCCGCACCCGGAAGCGTAGCGGTGTTAATCCGCAGCACCGCCGCGCTGAGGATCGTATCCGGCTGCTGCCCCCACGCATTGTCGCGTGCGCCCATCGCGCTGATGCTGCCTTGCGTTAGATACAACGCACCATCGGGGCCAAAAGCAAGGCTGTTGGTCAAGTGATCTTTTACCGAGCGCGGCAAACCGGTAACTTTTAGCTCCGCCGCCCAAACACCTGCGGTACGAGTCAGGCGCGAAACCTGCCCGGTGAAATGCGGACCGGGGAACACATTGGCATTATGTGAAACCCACATAATCGGGTTGGCAGCGGTGCTACCGGGTTGGAAGGCGATACCAATCGCAATCCGATTGCCCAACGCGCCGATAAGCTGTTCATCATTTAAGAGGCCATCCGCTTGGATCGCCCAGTTATAAATTTCGCCTGTGTTGGTCACAGCATAAAGACGGTTATCCGGCCCAATGGCGACGCTGGTATAACCGCGTGAAGGTAAGTTCATGGGGATTTTGGTAAAAGCAACCCCGGCTGGCGGTGGTGCCGCGACCCCGCCTGTGGTGAAAGTCATCGCAAACGGGATCATACCAATACCCGCGCCATCCAAAACCTGCGCCGTCACTTCAAAGGTATAGTTGGTGTTGGGGGTCAAGTTTGCGGCAGGCACAAATGTAATCGCGTCGCCGCCGCCCGTCGTGTTGATTGAGGTAGAGGTGACTAAATTGGCAGGCTGTCCGGTGGGATACAACCGAACCGTTGTCGCATTGACGGTTGTACCGTTTAAGCCGCCGTTGGGCAGGTTCAAGCTGGTGGTCGAAATCGACCCGTCTACCGCCACATTGATGGCATTATTTGCCGGATTAGTACCCAGAATAGAAGGCCGCGCCGGACCTGCCAGTGGGGCAATGATGACGTAATTGATTTTAGTGTTATTGCCGCCAAACGCATCAAGGGTCAAGCGCCCATCATTGACGTTGACCTGTACAGTAATCGTACTAAATTTATTGGCCGCTGTCGGTGTAAAGTCAACCGCCAGCACCCCTTCCACATTCACACGATGAACACTGTCCACCGCTGCACCTGCATCGCCCGCGCTGACTTCGACGCTGTAGCCGCCGTTATCCGTCACAATCTCCCAGATGCCTTCAGTCTCTTGACCGGGGTTAATGCCACCGGGGACATTATTGGCTTGCATGTGGATGAGGGTGTTTTGTCGGAGTTGAATGGCTGCAACGTTACGGTTGCGCCCGTTGCCGACCAAATTCAGCGGCGTACCATCAGCCGGATTGACCCAGCCATAGGTATAACCGCCCGCTTGGTTCGCGCCGTTGCGTAGCGCAAACGCTTCGCCGGAGTCACGCAAATAACCCGCTGGTGGCACTGTCGCCGCGTCCTGAAAATTGATGGACACGTTAACGGGTGCTGCCGACGCAGGCACAACGAAAACACTCAAACTTAATAAAACAATCAGTAATAGAAAAGTGGTAATGAAAATACGGTTATGTTTCATGTCTGTGTCTCCCCAAAAGACAGCAATGTATGGCTTTGTTAATGCCCTTAATGGGCTTAGGCTGAGTGTTCCTAAAAAATGAATTAGAAAAATCAGGCTCAAGTGAAAGGATATAACAACTTTGTCTCAGTTTATGAAATTTTAGAAAAAAATTCGGAACGTATTTACGTTATTCACTTTGCGCGGTTTAAGGGTTTAAGAAAGGTTAGAAGAATTAAGATTTTACCCCCTCCCCCACCGAAAAACGGTATAGGAGGGGTTAGAAAATTTGAGACGATTTATGAAGATTTTTGTAGACGGCGGGAAGCCATCATCACACTCAGGAGCATCGCGCCGCCAAACAATCCGAACAGAGGCAGTCGCCATGCGCTCCAGGGTGATTGTCCGGTGGAGGGCAGTGCGCTCACGCTCAAGATTTGGGCGCTGCTGCACTGTGCGCCTGCACACGCTTCGTTGCGGATTGAAAATGGCAGGCTTGTTGTCGCACGGATGCGCGTCTGGATGCTGATCGTCACCGTTTGATTGGCATCAATCTGCGGGATAGTCGCACTGACCGACTGCCCATTGGCGCTGGCGGTGCCGCTGCTGGCGGAGGTGGAAAGAATTTCCAGGTCAGCCGGGACATTATCGGTCACGGTGACATTGGCGACTGGGGCGGAATTGGGATTGATGACGGTGATCGTCCATGTGACGGTATTCCCCGGCAGTGCAAAAGGCGGCATAACGGACTTGCTGATCGTCACGCTGCCTGTCGCTGCGGGGGCGGTAGTCGTCGTGGGCGGAACAACAGTCGGCACAACAACGGGCGCGGTGGTGCCGTTGACAGTTCCTTGCAGGCCGATGCTCGTCAGGGGGCCATTCGCGCCATTGTGGGCAATATCGAGCGAAGCCACTTTTGCACCCGCCGAGAAGGGGGTGAATGTTACGGTAATGCTGGTGCTATCCCCGACATTCAACGTAATCGGCGCGGTAAAGCTGTGGCGGAAACTGTCGGCATTCGCGCCGGTCAGTGTCACACCGCTGATTGTCACGGCTGGATCGCCCACGTTGCCGTTATAGGTCAACGTGACGGATTGTGCCGGACTTGCCAGCGCAAAATTCGGGTCGGCAACCGCATTCGGATCGCTTGGTAAAGTGACTACGCCAAAATTCAGTGAAAGCGGTGCAGCCTGCAAGCCAGAAGCAACCGGTGCTGTCGCGCTCCCGGTCACATTAATCACGGCATTGGTTGGGGTCGCTGTACCATTATCGTGAGCGACAGTAATTGTTGCTGCAAAATTTCCAGCAGCATTCGGTGCAAATCCGACAGCAAATGAGTAGCTCTGACCAGCAGGCAGCGTCACGGGCGCACCCAAGGGGGTCAATTGGAACTGCGCGGCATCGGCACCGCCCAATGTGAGCGAACTTATGAGGATGGAAGGCGCACCCACTGCTCCGGCATTCGTCAGGACGACGTTAAGTGAACTCGCTGGCGCACCCACGATCACCGCGCCAAAGTTGACCGGATTCGGGTTAATCGTCAGCACCGCGACAATCGGCGCGACACCTGTACCCGTCATCGGGACGACGAGGGTGGGGCCATTCACGCCGTTATGGGTGATCGTCAAGTTGCCGCCCTGTGCGCCTGCCGCAGTCGGGGTAAAGATGGCGTTGAAGGTCGCCGTTTGTCCGGCCAAAATATTGATCGGCAGCGCCGCGTTATGCGTAAAGACCACGTTATCAGACACAACCGCGCTGACTGCAATCGCCGCTGTTCCGGTATTGGTGAGGGTGACGACCTGTGTTCCCGGAGCAGCGCCAATCGTCACGTTGCCAAAAGCGATGGGGTTTGGTGTCGCGCCCAAGGTCGAAGCCGGTGCAGCCAAACCCGTCCCCGTGATATTGGCGGTGATCGTCGGGCCATTCGTGCCATTGTGAGTGACCGTCAAGATGCCATTTTGTGCGCCTACCGCTGTCGATGTAAAGACCACATTGAAGGTTGCTGTTTGCCCCGCCAAGATGTTCATCGGCAGTACCGCGTTGTGCGTAAAGACGAGGTTATTGCTGGCAATCGCGGTGACGTTGATCGCGGCAGTACCCGTATT
>DAOTTO010000473.1:0-2325 GCA_034437895.1 Anaerolineae bacterium
GTAAGGTCTTCCAGCGGAGCCCACACGCCGTTGATTCCGGCATTCGGCACGACAATATCCAACCGTCCGTAAGCCTTCACGAGCTGCTGTGTGGCTTTTTCCATCGCTTCCGGTTCGGAGGTATCCGCGACCAGCGTCACCGCCTCGCCGCCTGCTTTTTTAATTTGCTTAACGACTTTATCCAGTTCCGATTCAGTGCGTCCGAGTGCGCCGACCTTTGCGCCCTCTTTCGCCATCAGCCGCGCCGCCGCTGCGCCGATGCCCGATCCTGCGCCCGTCACGAGCGCGACTTTGCCTTCTAACAACATGCTTTTCTCCTTCATCATTAAGTCTGTGGGGGTGTAAAATCCGTCAGCGGCTTGAGCTTTGCGCCGACGGATTGCGCGGCGTTGGTTTGTTTTGTGTCCGCCGTGATCAAAGGGATCTCTAAGTTTTGCGCCAGCGCGATATAGGCTGAGTCATAAATCGCCAGCGCGTGTGCTAAACCAATATCGAGGCTGCGTTCCAGCAGTTCGCTCATCATCGCTATAGTGAGGGGTAAATCGCGCAAATCCGTAATGAGTGCTTTCGCTGTTCCGATACTCATACCCTCAAAGTGTACCCGTTTCTACAGTACATGGGTACATTCGGGATAACAAAACTCAGGGATATATATAGTGCTAATGTTGTCCCACTAAGTTCAAACAGCGCGTCTGCATGAGATGTGTATTTTTCAGAGATGAGATGAGCGATAACGACACTGGCATCAACAACATAGCATATTTCGGTTAAAGCGATCATCGGTCACGATCTTCCCTTAGTAATTCAAGCGAGGTTGGCGCACCGGGCGGGGGTGTCCAACGATTTCGCCTAATCGACTCATTAACCTCTTTAGGGGTACGTGCCGTAATTACCTTGATTGTTTTGACTCGTCCAAGACGCTCATCAACAATTTGGATAACGATCACCTTAAGTTCTTCCATCGTTAGACTATCTACAAGATTGCGTTCAACTGCCACTTCACACCTCACATCCGCTTTTCTTCATAATTATACGCTGTTTTTCGCTGCCACAATCAGATGTATCACGGCCTCCATACGGGCGCAATGATGTTTTCATCAGCACGAGTAACGCGTCGGACTGTGCGTCCATTCCACACATAAAGTCCGTCATAGCCGTCGCGTGTCGAAACAAACGCCAACCTTCCATCCGATGCCCATGTCGGCCAATAAGAATAATCCTGCGCCGGATTTTGGGTGATGTTGCTGATGATCTGCCCATCCCAAATATAAATATCCGTGTCCCATGCAACATAGCCGGAGCTAAAAGCGAGCCTCCCATCCGCGCTCCAACTATATCCGGGAGTCGCTGCCTGAATAGGAATCAGCGCTCCACCTTCCCACACGACGAGTTCCGAACTCTGTTTGCCAATGAGAAATGCCAAACGCCTATCGGCGCTCCAAGCTCCTCTATAGTTAACGATAGCCGTCCCAGATGAAATATTGGACGTGTATACACCATCCCAGACTATCATCCCTGTGTTACCGTCATGTGTTGATGTATAGGCCAAGCGTCCATCCGCGCTCCAAGTAGGGTTGTCATCGCTGGCTGGATTTTGTGAGATATTGGTCAGTGTCCCGTTATACCACACATAAATTTCCATGTTACCGTTGCGCTCAGAGGTAAACGCGATGCGCCCATCAGGACTGATGGCCGGCTGCCAATCGTTCATCGGATGCTGGCTGATGTTGGTCAATGTGCCGCTATCCCATAGAAAAACTTCGGTATTGCCGTCTACATCGGAGAGATAGGCAAATCGACCAGCATCATCAAACCCATAAGAATTTTGATAAGGAGGATTGGGGAGTGTCATCCGCGCATCACGTTTAAGATCAAGAAAGACAATCCGGCGGTCATTTAACCCTACATCAAAATTGGTGTAGGCAATGACATCATCTAACGGAACCGCTGGACTAAGCGCTAATACGATCAGCAGCGCCGCGCCGGATAGCAGCACACAAACCAGCATCACAACACCATAAAATCGCCGCATGAATGACCTTCCTAAAAACGCAAAAATAACACACATAAAAACAGAGCAGTAGAAAATTTTATCTTTCCTTGGCTGCTCTGTTTGGTTGAAACTCTAGGCAGTTGTGGTTAAAGAAAATCCCCCCAAACTGCGACATTTTTGGATTTTTAAGGCGTTGCTTCGGCGGTGGCTTCTGTGTCTGGTTTGGATTCACCAGCAGGGGCAGCGACGGGTGTATACGCGAATGTCCGCATGACTTGAAGCGCATCTTCGGCATACTGTGCGGCTTCGCCTTCGGGCGCATACAGGGTGAA
>DAOTTO010000474.1:0-28909 GCA_034437895.1 Anaerolineae bacterium
TTACCCCACCCCTAAATCCCCTCCCCATTGCATGGAGAGGGGACTTCAAGATGCGTTTTTCTCCCCCTCTCCAATACTTGGAGAGGGGGCCGGGGGGTGAGGTAAGCGAAAGTCCTGAACTATTGTCCCTTCTGTAACTAAGAATGTCCTATGGCATCTGAAGGGGAATGGCGCTTGAACGATCATTCGTCGCTCTATACAATTTCGCTCAAACAAAGTCCCTTTTAGTTCTTTATAAGGAACATCAACATGGCACAGCCCCAAGCAAAACCACGCTTCGCATTTTTTAACGATAAGATTGTCCCGATTGATGAAGCTAAAGTCAGTGTGATGACGCATGGCCTGAATTACGGTACAGGCGTTTTCGGCGGACTGCGCGGCTACTGGAATACTGAAGAAAATCAATTGTTCGTGTTCCGCCCACTGGATCACTTTAAGCGCTTCTTGCAATCCGCCTCGCTGATGCGAATCAATCTGGATTACACGCCGCAAGGCTTAACCGATATTTTGATGGCGCTTTTGCAGGCGGAAGAGTTACATGAAAATTGCTACATTCGCCCCCTCGCGTATAAATCGCAGGAAGGCATTGGGGTACGACTGCATGATGTTGATAATGGCTTTACGATTTGGGCAATCCCTTTTGGACGCTATGTCGATAATGAAGAAGGCTTGCATGTCGGTTTTTCCGCGTGGAAGCGTGTGGATGATAATGCGATCCCGGCGCGGGGCAAGGTTAGCGGCTCTTATGCCAATTCCGCGCTCATCAAAAGCGATGCTATCCTCGCAGGTTATGACGAAGCATTGGTCTTAAACGAGTCCGGGCATGTCTCCGAAGCGAGCGCCGCTAACATCTTCATGATCCGCAACAACGTTGTGATTACGCCGCCTGTTTATGCGGATGTTTTGGAAGGAATCACCCGCCGTACCATTATCCAACTGGTGCGTGATGAACTCGGTCTTGAAGTGGTAGAACGGGATATTGATCGCACCGAAATGTATATCGCGGATGAGGCTTTCCTATGTGGCACCGGTGTTCAAGTGGCCTCGATCACCAAAATCGAACATCGCTTAATTGGCAGCGGCACAATGGGCGAGATCACGCAGCAAATCCGCGACCTGTACTTTGATGTGGTCTCCGGCAAAGTGGCGAAATATCGCAGTTGGCTCTCACCTGTTTATCAACCGGAAGCTGTGCGCTAAAAGTCGTTTAATTCTTTAACCACCAAGTCGCCAAGAAAGCCAAGAAGATTTTTAAGTCATTCCCTTGGTGGCCTCCGTGACTTGGTGGTTCCAATTTTCGCATTACTTTCGTGGAAGCTCTGGCGTAATTTCTCTTCTTTTTAGCGTGGATACACCGCCAGCACCGCTGGCACTGAATCCAACGAAAATAGTGCATAGGCCGCAGGCACAATCGCCATCATCGTCGAACCACCGCCATCCAGATTAAAGGCGTTCATAAGCCCCATATCGCTGTTGGCGAGAAATGTACTCAGTTCCAAAAGTGTGAGTCCGAGCAGTGGTGTCGCCATTAAGAGGATACGCCCTTGCGCGTCTTGCCCAATCGCTGTGCGCCGCGTAATACGGTCAGGTGCATTGCTCGTATACGATTGCAATCCATCCGCCATCAGCATCGGGAAGGCTTGAACGGCTTGTTCAAAGGCTTCTCCGGCATAAGGCACAGCACTGTTGGAGCGAATGGTGGGAACACCCCCCTGCACAGCAAACGTCCCCCCGCGATTTTGATAGGCTTGCCCATAAACGATACCATCCGCGATTAGCAGTCCTTGGATCTCATGATTTGCCGCGAAAAAAATTAGCGTTGACGAAAGCCATTGCGCTCGGAATTTCAGCCTGCCATTGACTCAAATTTAGCGGCTGACCGGGGCGATAATGAACGCGAAAAGCATAAAGCGCGGGATCAATCCGCAGCACAACGATCTGGCTAAACAACCCACCATCAGGAACATAAATACGCCGTTCCAAACCAGCGGCGAGGACTTCCCATTCTGAACCGACAACGACAGTGGGTATCGCTTCCGGGATAACGGGCGTTGTGGGCAGAGGTGCGGTGGGTGTGGGTACAACAGAATTAAGATTACAGGAGGTAAGCAAAATTACCAAAAAAGCAGCCACTATGTTCCAACGAATCGGTTTTACCACGTCGTCGATTTATCCTCAAATTTTCTAGCTGAACCTTGATTTACAATAAATTTCTATGCTATACTGTTTTTTAAGGAAAACAAGACTTCCGGGCAATTAGCTCAGCTGGTCAGAGCGCACGGTTCACATCCGTGAGGTCGGGGGTTCGAGCCCCTCATTGCCCACAATCTAAAAACGCTTGCTTAAAACGCAAGCGTTTTTGTTTTCCGGTAAAGCTGTTGACCCGGAAAGGTTGCGATTTTTTATTTCTTACCTATATTGTAAGAAAGTCTGAAGCGTGGTAGGGTATATTCAGTTACAGTTTTGAAGCGGATACACATCACATGGCAGATCATGAATTAAAACCACACTGGCAAGATTGGACTCTGTTCGGTCTACGTTGGGTATTCTTATTCGGTATTTCCCTCATTTTATACACAGCACGTTCCCAAAGTACCCAAACCTTTTCCCAGCTTGATTTAGCGATTGCTTTTGGGGTTGGCGCGGTACTCAATCTTCTGCTAGGTACGGCCATCGTTTTTCCCTCCTTCCACACTATGCTGCCATTCATCATCTTAGTTGAGGATTGGGTACTAACGGGTATCTATATTTACATTACGCAGAATGATGCACTCGCGGCAGGCGATCAAATGCTGCTAGTAGGCATTATGAGTGTGTTGA
Source organism: Anaerolineae bacterium (assembly GCA_034437895.1). Lineage (GTDB taxonomy): Bacteria > Chloroflexota > Anaerolineae > Aggregatilineales > Phototrophicaceae > JANRLJ01. Next base: position 2,821 of record DAOTTO010000474.1, read on the forward strand.
TTGTATCGGCCATGCTGCGTTTAGGGCCAATATGGGGCGCGTTTCATACATTAGGCGTTATTGTAGCGGCGGCTGGCGTGATGATCTATCTTGTCGGTGCCGATCAAATGCAAACGCTGGTCGAGCCGTATACGATTCCAGCCTTGCTCGTTACGCTGCTCACGCTCATGGCGGGTGTTTGGGTGTATGTGGAATATGAAAAAACCTCCGGTCATCGAGATGCACTGAGTAACTTAGCCCGTCTGCGTGAGGAGCAGATCAGCGAAATGCGGGAACGCGCCGACGCACTTTCTAAGATGACGGATAGGCTGAATTCCACCTCAAACATCAAAAAAATTCTGGATGCCTCGCTTGATCTTGGCGACTGGAGCTTGCGCCGAAAAGGGGAAAAACGGGCAGCACGAGTCATTAGTTTAGCTTTTTTAGTACGCGCCTCCGATGAGTCACTGTATATGGTGAATTCTCGCGGCCTTCCTTATACCGACGATAATCGTGTGATTGCGGGTAAAGGTGGCATCGTTGGCAAAGCCTTAGACGAATGTGTAACGATCATCGGCAAAGATGCGTCCAAAGACCCCGAACTCAGCACCATTAATGCGTTTTTCGGCATTCGGTCTGTACTGTGCATCCCACTACGCGCCAAATTCGATAACTTCGGTGTGCTGCTTTATGGCAGTGACCGTCCTAATGCCTTTAACGAAGACCATATCGACACGCTCAATATGATCGGCATTCAAACTGCTGTCGCGCTGCAAAATGCTTATCTTTACAACACCCTCATCGAAGAAAAAGAGCGCATCATTCAGCTAGAAGAGGCAGGGCGTAAGGCGCTGGTACGTGATTTGCATGATATTCCGGCGCAGACCATCGCGGCAGTCAAGATGCGAATCAACATTATCCAACGGCTGATGGAGCGCGATCCTGCACAAGTGCCGAAGGAACTTAAAGAAGTGGAGGAGATGGCACAGCGGGCTAACGAGGAAATCCGCCATATTCTCTCCAGCCTGAACCCGTTAGCGCTGGAAAGCCAGGGGTTAAAGGCCGCGCTGGATCAATTCGCAGAGCGAGTCCGCAAGCCACCGCTTAACCAAAAAATCAACATGCGCGTGAATTCTGAGGCCGAGACGTATCTGGATAAGACCAAACAAGGCGCGGTCTACTATCTGATTGAGGAAGCCGTAGGCAATGCGTGTAAATATGCCGAAGCACAGCTTATCAATGTGGCTGTCGGGCGTAAGGGCAATGTGATGGTGATCCAGATTGAGGATAACGGTAAAGGCTTTGATGTTAACGCCCGTAATAACGATGGACGAGATCACTTCGGGATGCACAATATGCGTCAGCGAGCAGAAACCCTCGACGGTACGCTGGACATGCGAACCGCGCCGGGGCAAGGTACAACGATTGTCGTGCGCTTTCCCATCGAGACGGGTCGCAAAGTCGATGATGAATCCTTACTGTCACAAATCCCAGATTCGAAGCTGGCGCTAAAGGCCAAAGCCAATTTTGAGCAGATGGTCGGGAAACACTAAATACCCAAACATGACTCACTCTAACCTAGCGGCACTACGCGGAGAACCGAGCTATGTCTGGCGGGCGGGCCAAGAGCGTCGTTTACAGATGATCGCCCAATGGACGACCTTAAATGATGCCATGATTTTGGTAGATGGATGCGGTGTTGGCACGTATGCTTCTCAGTTTCGGCGGCGCTACAGCTCAACTGTTGAAGCCTTCGATATTGAGGCTGATCGTGTCATTATGGCCCAAGAGGATACCCCTCATGCCGTAGTTGCCGCCGCTGAACAAATTCCGTATCCAATTAATTTTTTCGATGTGGTGCTGTCTCACGAGGTTTTGGAGCATGTATTGGATGATCGCCTCGCCGTACAAGAGATGGTGCGCGTCCTCAAGCCCGGCGGGCGCGTCGTGATTTTTGTGCCGAATCGGTGGTATCCTTTTGAAACACACGGTCATTACTGGCGCGGTGACTATCATTTTGGCAACACACCGCTCATCAATTATCTACCGAATGGCTTACGTAACACACTTGCGCCGCATGTCCGTGCTTATAGCAAGCGTGGCTTACAAAAATTGTTCGTGGGGCAGCCTATTAAGATTATCACGCACCGACGTATCTACGGCGGCTATGACAATATTATCGCGCGGTTGGGGTCAGCCGGACGCTTGATCCGCAATTTACTTTATCAGTTTGAAGGCACACCGCTTGATACTTATGGACTTTCGCATTTACTGGTGGTGGAAAAAACAGAGCTTTCGTAAGTTATAACGCTAAATTTCGTCTGAATTAGAAGTCACGGAGTTCAAAGTTGTTAGTCGTTAGTTTACGCACACAAAGAGCTAAGGTTCTGACCTTTTCTAACAACTAAACACTAAAAACTGTTCCTATATCCTTAAAATTCTTTAACCTTTAACTGCATAAGTTCTATAAATAAATACGAGGAGCGACCTACGGCGAACACGTTAATTGATTCACTCAACCATGATCTCGCCAATGAACTGCAAGCGATCATCATGTATACCGTCTATTCGGCACAGGTGAAAGGGCCTTACCGCCCGCAGCTTGTTCAATTTATGCAGGGCGAAATCCCGGATGAATTAAGTCACGCCCAGTACCTCGCCGATAAAATTGTCTCGTTGGGCGGCGTACCCACCACGACAGCGGCTCCCGTCCCCCCGGCTGAGGATGCCCGCGAGATGCTGCAAAATATCCTCAAAGCCGAAAATGAAGCCGTCGAAAGCTACAGCATCCGTGCGGAGCAGGCAAAAGCATTGGGGCATATCGGCTTGGCGGTACAATTGGAAGATATGGTGCGCGACGAAACCACGCATTATGAAGAAACGAAGAAACTGCTGGACGAATGGCCTATTTAGGTTAGGTTAAATTAATCGATCTTTGTAGGGGCGCACAATATATTGCGCTCCTAGTCGCTATTTCAGACTTTGGCTTCGCCGTCCACCCACACCGGCAAATGCCCCAGCGCTACGATGTTATGCCATGTAGCACGATCTCCTTCGGTAAAAATCGCTGCCTCGACCACAACCTTCGCCCTGGCTTTATCCATAATCAAGCGGATGCCTTGTAGGGTGCTTCCGGTTGAGATGACATCATCGAGGATGGCAACTGCTTTACCCGCGACGATTTCACGATCTTTCTCATCCAGATAGAGGGTCTGCGGTGCGCCTGTGGTGATGCTTAAGGTCTCGGATTGCAGCGCATCACCCATATAAGGCTTATAAGATTTCCGCAGCACGATATAGGGGATACCCATTTCTACACTAAGCACATGCGCCAAGGGGATACTCTTGGCTTCCGCCGTAACCAGCACTTCCGGCTTAATATCTGCCAATTTGAGTGCTAATGCTTTACTCGCGGCTTGCACCAGTTCGGTATCGCCCAAAATATTGAGGATAGCGATTTTTACACCTGGCTTGATCTCGAACAAGCGCAAATCGCGCACAACATCCGCGATAGTGACCTGATACGTTTCATACTGACTCATGCCTGCTTATATCCCATCATGAAAGATTAGTTTCTCATCACACAAATACACCACATCACCGACGTTCAGTACATGTGGCTGACTCAATAACGTCCCACCGACCATTGTGCCGTTGGTACTGCCGAGATCTTCCAGCAACAAATTCTCCCCACTGCGTTTGATTTGGCAGTGAAAGCGCGAGACTCCCCCCGCCCCAATCACGATTTCATTATGGGTAGAGCGTCCGATGCGAATCAGATTGCCTTCCAATGGATAAGTTTTGTCTTTCCAAGTGATGTGCGTCGGTGCAACACCATCGCGCTTTTCAATTTTAATGTCGTCGCGTTGAAGATGGGTTTCAGGGATATTGGTTTGGGTTTTATGCTCACGATTTGGCTGGCGTTCTTGTTCGCGCACACGCAGCATGACCGTATCTTCGTGGCGACTGGTCATGGTATAAAAAGCTTGGGTCGCCATCGTTTTACGGCTGTAACCCGTATAACTAGACTCGCCTTTTTCAATTTCGACAGCCTGCTGGATAAGCGCCTTACGCTCTTCGGTCAGAGGGTCGCTGTCGGCGGCTTCTGCGAGAATAATATCCGCCACCTCGCGCAACATTTGGGCGGCAGTGTTATATTGGCCTCTATCTGCTTCTTTAACAGCTTGGCGGCGGGCCTGCGCTGCTTTGAGCAGGAGCATCGATTGGCGCACTTCAGGATTCGGCAGCGCTTTAATTTCGCCTGCGGCCACATTCACATGCACAGGCATTTCCCAAGTCCGATGAATGGCCCCTTTATCCGTCAATTCATCATATTCAAAGCGCAGGGTCGCAATTTGATAAGGACCGGGTGTGCGGATTCCGATGGTTGAAAGTTCGAGCAGAAGCCCTTTAACCTCATCCCCAAAGACATCGCCTAAGCGGAACGAAATGCGTTTTCCATCAGTCTGCATCGGATAGGCGTTAAGCTGGCTGACCATCGTCACATAATCGGTCAACTCAATCGTAATGACGAGGTTTTGCCCGATAACGTTCAGCAGCCCTTGTAATTCCTCTTGGAAGATCAACGGCGTAACTTCAGGGCTTTCGATAAAGTAAAATGCGCCGCCACCTGCATTCGCCATCGCCATCAGCAAATCTTCGTTAAAGTCGCTCCCTAACCCCATCGTTGTGGTGCTGACGCGCTCACCAAATTTTTGCTGAACCATAGCTACAATTTGTTCGGGACTGGTAACACCGCGATTCGCCAAGCCATCGCTCATCAGAATAACGCGGTTCAGATAGGCATCATCGAGATTTTGGGTGACGAGTTTTACCCCTTCCAGCCAACCGCTGCTGAGGTTGGTTGTGCCGCTGGCTTTAATCGTGCCAATGCGCTGGCTAATCACGTCCTTACGCTGTACTTTTTCTGGCATAAGCAGCGTTTCTACGCTGTCGTTATAAAGCACAATCGAGAACGTATCGCGCACACTCAGATTTTGGACGAGGAATTGTGCGGCCTGCCGCGTGTAATCAATTTTATCGCCCGCCATTGACCCACTGCGATCAATCACCAGACTTAAATTTAACGGACGGCGGCGGCGATCATCAGGCGCAGCGCCGGACGTAAGATGGGCCATCAAATGTAACTTTTGAGGACGATCCACCGTTAAGGCATCATAATCTAAATAGAAATCAGCCTGCATAGCTCGCTTCCGGCACTCTGTAAACGACTTAAGGCTATTGTAGCATAATTTGGGCTAAACGCGCCGAAGGATTGGTTTGAAACGGTCTAAACACCCTACTTGATGCTTGGGCTGGAAATTTGCCCGTCCACCAGCGTCAGTACACGATCTGTTTGTGCGGCAAGATCAACATCGTGCGTAACAATGACGACGGTGGTTCCGTTTTCACGGATTTGCCGGAGCGCGTCCATCACAATCGCCCCCGATTCGGTATCAAGGTTGCCAGTGGGTTCGTCCGCCAACAAAAGTGGCGGTTGATTCGCCAGCGCTCGTGCAATCGCCACGCGCTGCTGCTGACCACCTGAGAGTTCTGACGGGCGATGCCGCAGACGATCACCAAGACCCAGCATTATCAGCAGTTCTTTGGCGCGTTTTTCCGGCTTAAAATTGCGCCTGCGGGCAAATTGAATGGGCAGCGCGACATTCTCTATCGCGGTCAGAGTCGGGATCAGGTTAAAGAATTGGAAGATGAAGCCAATTTTTTCGTTACGAATCTCGGTCAGTTGATTTTCGCTCATACGGGCGATGTTCACGCCATCAATTTCGACACTGCCGTGCGTGGGCTTATCCAAGCCACCGATGATGCCAAGCAGCGTACTTTTGCCGCTACCGGATGGCCCAACAATGCCCACCATCTCGCCAGCATAAATATCCATATCCACACCACGCAGCGCATGGATGGTCACTTTGCCCAGAGAAAGGTCTTTCGTGACTTCCCGTACGCGAATCACAGCATCAGGCATACAGTCATTCCCTCATCAAAAACAGTTTAAATGATAAAGGCGCAACCTACTGCGCCCTATAAAATCTACCTTTATCCAAAAAGATTACGCAAAGCAAGCGGTCAGGGTTTCACGCTGTCTACAATATGCTTAATCGCAAAGTGCACGACTTCAATTGGTTGCTCGGCGGGAATTTCATACAGGAGCCGTTTCTGGCGATAATACGGAATAAGCACTTGAGTTTCCGCCATAAAGGTATCTATGCGCTTGAGGATAGCATCCGCGCTGGCATCATCGGGACGGCGCAGTAATTTTTCGCCAGTAGCCGATAAGGTTGCATCTAAGCGCGGTGGAAATGTCTTTTTGTCATCAAGATCGACAAACTGCGCTTCCACACCTTCGTTGTTGTAATAAATATTATATTCGCCCTTCGCGCCTACCCGCCCAAAAGTGCGTTTAAAGGCCATATAAGGGTCAAGTTGCAGCAAAATGACGGCATTTAATTTTTTACCCTGTTCCGAAAGGTGGTTTTCCAACCATTCGGCTTGCGGGATTGTGCGCGGATAGCCGTCCAGAATCGCGCCATTGGCGGCATCCGGCTGCGCTAGGCGGTCTTTAACGACTTCGTTGGTCTGCTGATCGGAAATTAAGCGCCCCGCCGCCATTGTTTCTTGAATGCTACGGGCGAGATCATCGGTACGGTTTCGCATGGCGCGGAAGAGATCGCCAGTGGAAACATGCGGGATATTCGTTTCATTTTGCAAAAAAGCGGCTTGTGTTCCCTTGCCAGAACCCTGCACACCCATTAATAAAATATATAATGATAATGACATCGAACTATATTCTCCATCGATAGAAAAGACAAATTCGAGGCCGGAAAAATGACCGACCTCGAACAATTTGGACACTACAAACGTTAGGTTTTAGCGCATAAAGCCTTCATAATTACGCATGACAAGCTGTGCTTCGAGCTGGCGCAGCGTATCAATCACGACACCGACCACGATAATCACACCTGCGCCGGTCAACACCTGTGCGGCGTTAATAGAACCAGCAACCGCTTCACCAGGGAAGATGATGGAGTTCAGTAAATCGACCAAACCCGGCAGAATGGCGATGAGGCCGAGGAACAATGCACCCACCAGCGTAATACGCCGGGTGACGCGCACAATATAATCCTGTGTGCGCTTGCCGGGACGGATGCCGGGTATAAACCCGCCGTTGCGCTGGAGTGTTTCTGCAAGATTCTGATTCCCAACCATGACTTCCGAATAGAAGAAGGTAAAGCCAACCGTCAGTAAGAAGAACGTCAGCCAATAGGCCAACCCCTGCTGATTACCAAAGGTATTGGTGATTGAACGCCCTACCGGGCCATCCGGGAAGAAACTGACGATGATTGTCGGGAACGTAATGATCGATTGCGAGAAGATGAGCGGGATCATCCCTACCGGATTCACACGCAGCGGGATATGCGTACTCGCCCCCCCATACTGCTTGCGTCCGCGCACCCGTTTTCCGTATTGCACGGGTATTCGCCGGATACCCTCTTGGATATAAATCACGGCGATAATGGACAGCATCGTCAACACGACGAACAACCCAATATCGAAGATAGGCCGCAGCGAACTCGCAATCATGTTGAACAGATTGGTAGGCGCACTAGAGACGATACCGGAGAAGATGATGATCGAGATACCGTTGCCGATGCCTTGTTCAGTAATCAATTCACCCAGCCAAACAGCGAACATTGTCCCTGCCGTCATCGTCGCTAAGACCGAAATGGTAAGCAGGAAATCCGTACCGAAGCCGGGAATAATATCAACACCCAACCCTTGCTGCCGCAGAATCGAATTAAAAATTTGAATCTGCCCGAAGGATTGGATAATCGCCATCGGGACAGCAGCGTAGTAGGTATAGCGCTGGATGGTATCTTGCCCACCCGGTTCACGCTGAAGCTGTTGCAAACGTGGGATTACAGGCACTAATAACTGGAAAATAATCGACGCGGTGATGTAGGGATACACACCATTGGCGATAATGCTAAAATTCGCAACCGCACCGCCGGAGAGCAAATTAAGCGTTTGAATCAAATCAGAGCCGACTGTGTTCGGGTCAAGCAAGGTTTGCAGCGCATTGCGATCCACGCCAACGACGGGAACATGCGACACAAACCGATAAATGAGCAGGATTAACCCCGTAATAAGGAGCTTATTTCGCACATCTGGCAAACGCCATGCGTTACGCAGCGCTTCAATCATGTCTCTAGTTCCTTACAGACTTTTTTGAGTTATTATGGGGCGGGCTATTCACCCGCCCGCATTAACCTTCCAATTTGGCAAGGTCTTCTTTACGCATTTTCTTGACGGTTGCACGAGCGCCAATCACCTTAAGCGGGATAATTTCGGTTGTGCCGCCCGCATCCGTAATTTTCTTAGCGGCGCTTTCGGTAAAGCGATGGGCTCTGACGGTGAGTTTTTTAGTTAGCTCCCCCCGCCCTAGAACAACAACCGGCTTATCAAAATCGCGGATTAGGCCGACATCGACCAGCGTTTGCGCCGTGACTTGTGCGCCAGCTTCAAATCGTTCTTCCAAGAAGTCGATGTTCACTTCCTGATACTCAATACGGAAGATGTTGGTAAACCCGCGTTTGAATGGCAGACGACGCACCAACGGAAGCTGACCGCCTTCAAAATAAGCCGGATTACCGCCGCCTGTACGCGCACCCATACCTTTAATACCACGTCCAGCGGTTTTACCCTGACCAGCCGAGATACCGCGCCCAACACGCGTCTTTTTCTTTGTTGAACCCGGTGTGGGTTTCAGATCATGTAGTTTCATCGGAAGCCCCCACTACTTGCTTTCTTCGTTTACTTCTTCAACAACCAACAGATGGCGGATTTTATGGAGCATTCCGGCGATCTGGGGTGTTTCAGTATGAATCGCACTGGAGCGGATTTTACGCAGACCAAGTGCTTTGGCGGTTTCGCGTTGGTCAACACGATACCCAATCGGGCTGCGTACCAATGTGACCTTTACTGTGCGATATTGCTGGCTCATCGTTAGTTGCCCTCACCCTCTGGTTTGCGTTCCCAGAAAGGACGCACTTCATTGATGGGCTTACCACGCATGGCAGCCAGTTCTTCGGAAGAATAAAGCTGTTCCAGCGCATCCACCGTCGCCATCGCCACATTGAGCAGATTATTACTGCCTTGGCTCTTGGTCAGGATGTCACGCACACCAACCGCTTCTAACACCGCACGTACCCCGCCGCCAGCGATAACGCCAGTACCGGGGGATGCAGGCTTAAGCAGCACTTTCGCGCCGCCATGTCGCCCGGTGACTTCGTAGGGAATGGTGGAGCCAGAAAGCGAGACTTTGCCCATATTCCGACGCGCACGTTCAGAGGCTTTGCGGATGCTATCCGGTACGCCACGCGCCTTACCGATGCCAACGCCGACGCGGCCTTTGTTATCACCCACGATGACGACGGTACGGAAAGCGAAACGCCGACCACCCTTAATAACTTTCGCTACGCGGGTAATATCGACAACGCGCTCGTCAAGTTCTTCGCGGTCATCCTCACGCTCACGACGGTTCTCACGATCACCGCGTGGGCGACGATCACGGCTGTCCTTGCTGTCTTTACCGTCACTTTTATCCGGTCTTGCAGACCGATTTGGCCTATTACCTGCCATAATAATCTCCTAGAACTTCAGACCGCCCTCGCGGGCACCATCGGCAAGGGCAGCGATGCGCCCATGATACTTATATCCACCGCGATCAAAGGTCACGGCTTCGATACCTGCGTTACGAGCGCGTTCTGCGACCACTTTGCCGACGATCTTCGCTGCCTCGATTTTAGATTTACCCTCAACCTGAGCGGCGACTTCGTTATCAATTGTAGAAGCGGAGACCAATGTCGTGCCTGCGTCATCATTGATGACCTGAGCATAGATATTGGTCAAGCTGCGATAGACGTTCAGACGAGGCCGCACTTCTGTGCCATAAACCTTCCCACGAACCCGCGCATGGCGGTGGTCGCGGGCGGCGACTTTTTGACTACTTTTAATATCACCCATAATTGCTTACTTGCCTGCTTTACCAGCCTTGCGGCGGATGATTTCATCAGAATAACGTACACCCTTACCCAAATAGGGTTCCGGCGGGCGCAATTCGCGGACATTGGCGGCGACTTGACCGACGAGTTGTTTATCAATGCCGTCGATATTCAAAATGCGCCCTTTTTGATCTTTCGGGACATCAAAGCTAATTCCGGCGGGCGGATTGATGACGATTTCGTGCGAATAGCCTAATTTCATCACCAAGTCTGTACCACGCATATCCGCCTGATACCCGACACCTTCAATAATGAGTGTCTTGCGAAAGCCTTCCGAAACACCCATCACCATATTCTGGATGAGCGAACGAGTTAGGCCATGCAGCGCCTTGTTATGGCGTTCATCACTAGGACGCTTGACGACTAAAGTGCCGTCTTCCATCGCTAGTGCCATATCAGGATGCGCTGTCATGCTCAGTTGGCCTTTGGGGCCTTTAACCGTCACTTGCTGACCTTCGACCTCGATTTCGACCTTGGCCGGAATCGTCACTGGTTTTTTACCGATTCGAGACATGATGAACTCTCCTCAAACTACCACACATAGCACAGCACTTCGCCGCCCACATGCTCACGGCGGGCTTGCTGCGCGGTCATCACACCTTTGGGGGTCGTCATGATGGCGATACCCGTTCCACTTAACACACGCGGTAGATCGATACGATTCCGATACACACGACGACCAGGCTTGCTAATGCGAGTCAAGTTCGTAATGACCGGACGACGAGTGCGGCGTGCGCCATAATATTTCAGCGTGATGTTAATCATGGCGAAAGTTTCTTCGCCGATAGTGTAGTCCTCGATATAGCCTTCTTCTTTAAGGATACGTGCGATTTCTACTTTGATTTTCGATTTGGGAATTTCAACATTGATCTTCCCAGCCATTAGCGCGTTGCGAATGCGCGTCAGCATATCTCCAATTGGGTCATTAATCATTTTTAGACGCCACTCCTAGAAACTTGATTTGGTCACGCCGGGAATCTGTCCATTCAGCGCCATTTCACGGAAGCAGATGCGGCAGAGACCGAAGCGGCGGATATACCCACGCGGACGACCACAGCGCTTACAGCGGTTGCGTACCCGGACATCATATTTACGTTTACCTTCGCGGGCGATGCTCGATTTTTTAGCCATGCTTTTCTCTCCGTCGTCCCATCACTTAGTTATCTTTAAAAGGCATACCGAGCAGCTTAAGCAGCCGGCGGCCTTCCTCATCGGTCTTGGCGGTTGTGACGATGGTAATTTCCATACCGCGCACTTTGTCCACCTTATCGAATTCGATTTCCGCGAAAACGATTTGTTCGCGCAGACCGATTGTATAATTGCCGCGCCCGTCCAATTTGGCAGGCACTCCACGAAAGTCGCGGATGCGAGGCAGGGCTATATTCACCAGACGATCAAGCAGCGCCCACATCTTCTCACCGCGCAAGGTGACTTTAACACCAATAGCGCGGCCTTCGCGCAGTTTAAAACCCGCGATGCTCTTTTTGGCTTTGGTGATAATCGGCTGTTGACCCGTAATCATACGCAGGTCTTCCACCGCACCATCCAGCACTTTGGGATTATCATTGGCTTCACCCGCCCCGATGTTGACGACGAGTTTGGTAATCATCGGCACTTCCATCGGATTGGTGTAACCAAATTCTTGCATCAGCACGGGAAGAATTTCGTCCCGATAACGCGCTTGAAGCAAAGGGAGTTCTTTAGTTGCCATTTTTTACTTCACTTCCGCCTAATCAATATCCGCATTGCATTTTTTGCAATAACGGACTTTGCCAAAGTTTTCGCGCTCACGGAAACTGATGCGCGTTTTCTTTCCACAGGACTTGCACACCACCATCACATTAGACTGATGAATGGGTGAGTCGAACTCGACGATTTGCGCGGGAATTTGGCGACTGCCCACTTGACGCGCTTTTTCGTGCTTCTTTAGTTTATTGACACCGTTTACAATCACACGGTGATCTTTAGTGAGAATGGCAATCACTTCGCCCTGCTCGCCTAAATCTTTACCCGCGATGATTTCTACAGTATCGCCTTTCTTAATGCGCTGCATGTCGATCCTACTCCTACAGTGTCTCAGGAGCGAGCGAGACAATCTTCATGAAACCTTTGTCGCGCAGTTCACGCGCCACTGGCCCAAAGACTCGCGTCCCCTTGGGATTGATTAATCCCTCGTCCAAAATCACCGCAGCGTTATCATCGAACTTAATATAAGAGCCATCATCACGACGGTATTCTTTTGCGACACGGACGATGACCGCACGCACAACTTCGCTCTTTTTGACGCTGCCCTGGGTTGAGGCGGCTTTGACCGTCCCAACAACGATATCCCCGATGGAACCATATTTGCGACGGGAGCCGCCTAGTACACGAATGACTAGGATTTCCTGTGCGCCGGTGTTATCAGCTATTTTCACCCGAGATTCAGTTTGGATCATCGGTTAATTCTCCTCGGCTGTACTGGTGCTGGTTACTGTTGGTTGCGCCAGCACGACACCATCGGGTGTTTCCAGCACGGCCTCGACAACCCAGCGTTTATTTTTGCTGAGGGGCATGCTTTCCACGACACGCACGAGTGAGCCTGCTTTTACAGCATCGCTCTCGTCATGTGCCATCACCTTCTTGGTGCTAATGATAATCTTGCCATACATTGGATGCCGTTTGCGTCGCTCAATGGCGATCACAACGGTCTTTGTCATTTTATCGCTGACAACGCGACCAATCAGCCGCTTACGGTTGTTCGCCATGTTATTTCGCCTCCCCTGTAGTCTCGGTGGCGCGTTGGCGCTCGCCCAAAATGGTCTTCAACTGCGCGATATCGCGGCGAACAACACGGGCAGCGTTGGTGTTTTCCAACTGCCCTGAAGCGTCTTGAAAACGCAGATTGAACATTTCTTCTTTTTTGTCTTCGATGGTGTTGAGAATGCCCTCATCCGTCATCTCACGAATTTCACGAATGTTCATTAGCTCACCTCCACGCCAGAGATCGGGTCGATGCGCTTCACGAACTTGGTCTTGCATGGCAGTTTAAACCCTGCCAAACGGAGCGCTTCACGCGCCTCTTCTTCCGTCACGCCGCCCATCTCGAACAGAACGCGACCCGGCTTAATCACGGCGACATAAAATTCCACCGCGCCCTTGCCTTTACCCATACGGGTTTCGGCAGCTTTCTTAGTCACAGGCTTATCTGGGAAAACACGAATCCAAATCTTCCCACGACGCTTGATGTAGCGCACCATTGCACGACGTGCGGCTTCGATTTGGCGGCTGGTCAGCCAGACGGGTTCTAATGCTTGCAGACCAAATTCCCCAAACTGCACCGCTGCACCGCGCACGGCCTTGCCCTTCATCCGCCCGCGCATTTGCTTCCGGTATTTCACTCGCTTTGGCATTAACATGATATTCTTGCTCCTGGTACGCAGTATCCGAGCCAATTACGGACTTACGTACACATCCTTCTGTTCACCAGCGCGTTTGTTGGTGGTGTCTTCTTCCAGCTTAAGCACTTCGCCCTTATAAATCCACACCTTGACACCAATACGTCCAAAGGTGGTGAGCGCTTCTGCAAAGCCATAATCGATGCTGGCACGTAAGGTATTGCGGGGGATACGTCCCTCGCTCTGCCATTCACGCCGAGCCATGTCGGAGCCGCCGAGACGACCACTGCACTGAATCTTGATGCCCTGACCACCCTGACGAATGGCCTGTCCAATCGCACGTTTGATGGCGCGGCTGTGACCAATCCGGCGTTCCAACTGTCCGGCGATATTCATCGCCACCAAGTTGGCATCCAGATCGGGCTTATCAATCTCGTTGACTTCGACCTTCACTTTTTTGCCGTCGGTCAGTTTTTCAAGATCAGTCTTGAGCTTCTTGACGGCATCCCCCTTACGTCCGATCACGATTCCCGGACGAGCGGTGTGGATGGTGATAATCACCTGATTGGGATAGCGCTCGATTTCGACACGAGAGATACCGGCTTTTTCCGCATCTTGCATCAGATAATTGCGGATTTTGCGATCTTCCTGAAGAAGCTCGACATAGCGCGGGCCTTCCGCATACCAGCGGGCGTCCCAATCACGGTTGATCTTTAAACGAAAACCTATCGGATGTACTTTACGACCCATGCCTATTTTCCCTCTCGCTCTGCCAAGATGACCGTGAGATGCGCGGTACGGCGAACACGCGGCTTATAACGCCCACGCGCACCCGCCTTAAAACGACGCAACCGGGGGCCTTCGTCGGCAAAAATCTCTGCCACATACAGGTCTTCCAAGTTCAGGTCAAAATTATTCTCTGCATTTGCCATCGCGGACGTGAGTGTCTTACTGACGATGTCCGCGCCTTTTTGGGGCATAAATTGCAAAACGACCTTCGCCTGTTCAGCGCCCATGCCACGTACCTGATCACAAACCAGACGCAGCTTTTGCGGAGAGATAGACAGATGTTTCGTGATTGCACGTACTTCCATGATCTCTCTCCTTTACTTCTTCTTCTTTTTCTCAGCCAAATGCCCGCGATAGGTGCGGGTAGGGGCGAATTCGCCTAGTTTGTGACCAACCATATTTTCCGTGACATAAATCGGCACATGACGACGACCATCATGAACGGCAATCGTGTGACCAACCATCTGCGGAAAGATTGTGCTGGCACGGCTCCAGGTACGAATGACGATTTTCTTGCTATCCGTATTCAGCTTCTCAACTTTTTTGAGCAGCTTGGGGTCAATAAATGGCCCCTTCTTTAATGAACGCGACATCGATTGTTACCTCTATCTTCCGGTACTGCGCCGACGAACAATGAAGCGGTCTGTGCGCTTATTTACGCGGGTCTTCTTGCCAAGAGCAGGCTTACCCCAAGGGGTCTTGGGAGCAGCCATACCGATACCAGAACGCCCTTCACCACCACCATGCGGATGGCTGTTCGGATCCATCGCGGTACCGCGCACTGCTGGTCGCCAGCCGAGCCAACGAGAGCGCCCTGCTTTACCGAGCTTGACGTTACCATGATCGGTATTGCCCACTTGCCCGATGGTCGCCATACAGCGCTCATGAATCAGCCGGACTTCGCCGCTGGGCATACGTACCTGAGCATAAGTACCCTCTTTAGCGAGAAGCTGGGCAGAAGTCCCGGCGGAGCGTACCAACTGTCCACCTTTGCCGGCCTGCAATTCGATGTTGTGAATTTGCGTACCGACAGGAATTTCCCGAATAGGCATGGCATTACCCGGACGTAAGATCGCTAGGTCGCCATTACCGATTACATCGCCAACTTTTAAGCCAAGCGGCGCGATGATATAACGTTTTTCGCTATCTTCATATTGCACCAAAGCAATCCGCGCCGAGCGGTTAGGATCGTATTCAATGGCGATGACGGTTGCGCGTGAATCGAACTTATTGCGTTTAAAGTCAATAATACGATAACGCCGCCGATGTCCACCGCCGCGATGCCGAACTGTAATGCGCCCGGAGTTATTACGTCCACCGCTTTTACGCAGCGCCTCCGTGAGGGAGCGCTCCGGCTTGGATTTGGTGATTTCCTCAAATGAGTGACCTGTCATCCCACGGCGACCCGCAGATGTAGGTTTGTAAACTTTTACGGGCATGAGCTTATCCCTTACACATCAAACAGTTTGATTTCGTTCCCTGGTTCCAGGGTGACGACTGCCTTTTTATAGGCACTAGAGCGCACATAAATCTTGCGACCCCGCCGCCCACGCTTGGCAGGCATCTTCATCGTGTTGATCGCAATGACCTTAACATTGAAGATGACTTCAATCGCTTCACGGATTTGCGTCTTGTTGGCATTCAGCGCCACTTCAAACACATACTTGTTCAGTTGATCCGTAAGCATGTTGGACTTTTCAGAAACAACTGGACGGCGCAGCACATCGTATAAATGAAGTTCTGGCATGATTATTCCTCCCGCCCCCAAATGCTCTTGATAACTTCCAGAGCGTCCAGCGGCACGATAACCTTATCGAACTTCAGCAAATCGCGGATGTTCAAATAATTAGCGCGTAGGTACATCGCATCTGGCAGGTTGGTAATGCTGCGTTCGACATTTTCGTTACGATCCGCCAACAGCACCAGCGCCGAACCTTCGCCTGCCAAATTGTTAAGAATCTGGCGCATGGCTTTGGTCTTGCTTTCGGTCATCGCAAAATTATCAACAAAGATAATCTGCTGATCGCGCACCAAAGCGCTTAATGCACAGCGGATGGCTTGGCGACGCATTTTCTTGGGCATATCTTTTGTGTATTTACGCGGATGAGGGCCATGCGCCACACCACCGCCGACGAAAATCGGCGCATTCCGCGAACCATGACGGGCGCGCCCCGTCCCTTTTTGACGATACATCTTGGCTTTTGTACGGTCAACTTCGCCACGATTCAGCGTGTTATGCGTCCCCAAACGGGCATTTGCCAATTGGCGGACGAAAGCCTGGTGCATCAGGCCGACATTGACTTCGACTTCAAAGATATCGGCGGGCAGTTCAATGGTTTTGACCTGCTTACCGTTTATATCCATCACTGAGATTTCCATAATGATTGTTTCTCCGCTTCTCTATCTACTTGCCGCCGCGCACAGCCGGTTTAATCAACACGATACCGTCTCTGGCACCAGGGATAGACCCACGCACAGCCAACAGATTGCGTTCCGCGTCCACGATCATGACTTCCAGATTCTGGATGGTCACACGATCTGTACCGGAACGACCCGCCATACGTTGACCCTTCATTGTGCGCCCGGGGAAACTGTTCTGACCGACAGAACCAGGTGCGCGCTCACGATCAGACTGACCATGTGTTTTCGGCTGACGATGAAAACCATGACGCTTGATCGCGCCTGTAAAACCGCGCCCTTTGCTCGTGCCGACAATATCGACGCGCTCACCTTTTTCAAATACATCTACTTTGATTTCTTGGCCTTCCGTCACGTCAGTTTCGCCGCTTTTAAGACGGAATTCCCGCAGCACACGCAGCGCGGGCAAGTTATTGCGCCGCAGATGCCCTAGCTGCCCTTGCGTTAAATGCTTGGGTTTTGTTTCACCAAAACCCAATTGTATCGCCACATAACCGTCACGGTCAGCATCACGGACTTGCGTCACATAGCAAGGCCCGGCTTGAATCACAGTGACAGGAATAGCGTTCCCTTGCGGGTCGAAAATTTGGGTCATGCCCACTTTTTTACCGATAATACCCTTCATAACCATCCTCCAGTGGGGTGCTGCGCTGTTAATCTGCGCCGGGGTGCCCCGCCCCCAGACTGTGTAATCACGCATTGGCGTAGCTGTTCGGGGTCTTCCCCTCCCAGCGTGGCTTACGTTCCCTAGATTTTGATTTCAATGTCTACGCCTGCCGGCAGATTCAAGCGCATCAGTGCGTCGATGGTCTTGCTGTCGGGATCAAGCACGTCGATGAGCCTTTTGTGAGTTCTAATCTCAAAATGCTCTTGGGAGTCTTTGTCGATGAACGGTGAACGAAGTACAGTAAAACGTTCTAACCGCGTCGGCAAAGGCACAGGCCCTACTACTCGCCCACCTGTACGCTCGGCTGTTTCGACAATCCGCTGGGCAGATTGGTCAAGTACTCGGTGGTCATAGGCCTTAAGCCGAATGCGTATCTTGTTCTTTGCTGCCATAACTCTTTAACCTGTTCCTTAGCTGCTTGATCTGCGGTCTTAGGGAAGAAACGCCGGGGCAGCGCCGCCGCACCCGGCATTTCTTAATAACTTCAGACCGTTAATTCGAGGTGACTTACTTCAGCACTTCGGTGATAACACCTGCGCCGACTGTCAAACCGCCTTCACGGATAGCAAACTTTGAACCCTTTTCCAGAGCGACTGGCATGATGAGTTCAACTTCGAGGTTCACATCGTCACCCGGCAGAACCATTTCCACGCCTTCGGGCAGGGTGATGGTGCCGGTCACATCCATCGTGCGGATGTAGAACTGCGGACGATAACCCGTGAGGAATGCCTTGTGGCGGCCCCCTTCGTCCTTACGCAAGACGTACACTTGGCACTTGAATTTCTTGTAGGGGATAATGCTCTTGGGCTTCGCCAAAACCATACCGCGTTCAACTTCTTCGCGCTGTGTACCGCGCAGGAGGATGCCCGCGTTATCACCAGCTTTGGCCTCATCCAGCTCTCTGTGGAAGGCTTCCAGACCTGTCACGATGGTCTTGATGGTTTCTTCGCGCAGGCCGATGATTTCAATTTCCTCACCCTTCTTGATTACGCCACGTTCCACACGACCCGTCACCACCGTACCACGACCCTTGATGGAGAAGACATCTTCCACCGGCATCAGGAAGGCTTTGTCGGTATCACGTTCAGGAGTGGGGATCCAAGCATCCACTGCGTCCATGAGCGCCAAGATAGGCGCATATTCAGGCGCATTGGGATCAGCGCTCGCAGATTCAGTCGCAGCCAGCGCCGAACCACGAATAATCGGGGTGTCGTCGCTAAAGTCATAACCAGAAAGCAGTTCGTGCAGTTCCAGTTCAACCAGTTCGAGCAGTTCTTCATCGTCCATCTGATCCACTTTGTTCAGGAAGACGACCATCGCAGGCACTTCGACCTGACGCGCCAACAGCACATGTTCGCGGGTCTGGGGCATAGGGCCATCAGGAGCGCTCACGACGAGGATCGCACCATCCATCTGTGCCGCACCAGTAATCATGTTTTTGATATAGTCACGATGGCCTGGGCAGTCTACGTGGGCGTAGTGACGGCTTACGGTTTCATATTCAACGTGACGGATATTGATGGTGATACCACGCGCTCTTTCTTCCGGCGCATTGTCAATATCAGCATAATCCATCTTCTTTGCGCTGCCTTTGAGCGACAGCACCTTGGTGATCGCTGCGGTCAGGGTTGTCTTGCCATGATCGACGTGACCGATGGTGCCGATGTTAACGTGCGGCTTGGAACGGTCGAATTTTGCTTTACCCATTTTTAGTTCATTCCTTTTACTCAGACTTACAGATCACTTGTTATTTATTGAGTGTCGCCATTTGGCGAGTATGTCCGGCAGAAGTTTGCCCTCTGCCAGACCTCACTTATTACGCTTTGTTTGTTACTTAGAACCCTTGATAACATCTTCCGTGATGCTCTGCGGTGCTTGCGTGTACTTCTCGAATTCCATTGTGAAGTTACCGCGTCCCTGCGTCATGTTACGCAGTTGGGTCGCATACCCGAACATCTCTCCAAGCGGCACAGATGCGCTGATCGTGCTGGCACCTACGCCACGCGGTTCCATGCCAAGGATGAGGCCACGCCGTGCAGAAAGATCGCCGATAATCGAACCGGTATAATCATCCGGCGCGACGACTTCCACTTTCATGGACGGCTCAAGGATGACAGGGCCACCCTTTTGAACGCCTTCCTTCAAGCACATCGAGCCAGCGATTTTAAAGGCCATTTCGCTGGAGTCGACATCATGATACGCACCGTCTACCAGAGTCGCCTTGATGCCCACCACCGGATACCCGGCGATGACACCACCCTGAGTGGCTTCTTTAACGCCATTCATGGTCGGCTTGATGAATTCCTTCGGAACAGTGCCGCCTTTAGTGCCATCCACCCAAAGGAAATCTTCACCAAGTGGGAGGGTTGCGCGATCTTCATCGCTCAACGGCTCGAATTCAATCTTGACACGGGCATACTGACCAGAACCACCGGACTGACGTTTAAAGGTCGTGTCGATGGTGGAAGTGCGCGTAATCGTTTCACGATAGGCCACACGCGGGCGGCCTACAGTCGCCTGCACACCGAACTCACGCATCATACGGTCAACCAACACTTCAAGATGGAGTTCGCCCATGCCACGAATTTTGGTCTGGCCGAGCTTGTCATCAACTTCAACCTTGAAGGTTGGGTCTTCTTCCGCCAAGCGGCGCAGTGCGATGCCCATCTTATCTTGATCGGCCTTGCTGTTAGGCTCAACCGCGACTTCGATCACCGGGTCTGGGAACTTAATTGTTTCCAAGACAATCGGTTTATCAGGATCGCAGAGCGTTTCACCCGTGAAGGTATCCTTCAAACCGAGAATTGCAGCGATGTCGCCTGCATGAACTTCGGTCACATCTTCGCGGCTGTCCGCGAACATACGCACGATACGCCCGATGCGCTCACGGTTGTTCTTGCTGCTATTTAGCAAGCCGGTACCCGTACGCAGCACACCGGAATAGACACGGATGAAGGCCAAACGGCCTACATACGGATCGGTGATGATCTTAAAGACCAACCCGGTCATCGGTTCATCATCATTCGGGTAACGAAGAAGCGATTCTTCTGTCTTAGGATCCATACCCTTGACCGGAGGAATATCCAGCGGCGAAGGAAGCAGATCAACCACGCGATCAAGCATGAGTTGAACGCCCTTGTTTTTGAGGGCGGAACCGCACAATACAGGATGTACTTTGCCAGCGATAGTACTAGCACGAAGAGCTGCCAGTAGTTCTTCGTCAGTAATGGCTTCTTCCATCAGGTATTTTTCGGTCAGGAATTCGTCACTTTCGACGATTTTATCGACCATTTCGGCACGCATGGTTTCTGCGGCTTCACGATAATTTTCTGGGATAGCGACACGGCTGATGTCCTTACCCATATCGTCGCCATAAGTCACCAGTTCCATTGTCATCAAATCAATGATGCCAGCGAACTCATCACCTTCGCCATAAGGCATCTGGATACAAACAGGGTTGCCTGCCAAGCGTTCTATAATCATATCGACGCAGCGTTGGAAGTTCGCGCCCGTGCGATCCATTTTGTTGACGAAGCACATACGCGGCACACTGTATTGATTCGCCTGCCGCCAGACTGTTTCTGACTGCGGCTCAACACCCGCCACACCATCAAAGACAACGACACCACCATCCAGAACACGCAAACTACGCTGTACTTCAGCCGTAAAATCGACGTGGCCTGGGGTGTCGATCACGTTAATTTGGTGACCATTCCAGCTTGCCGTAATCGCCGCCGCCGTAATCGTGATACCGCGTTCACGTTCTTGTTCCATATAATCGGTTGTTGCACCACCATCATGCACCTCGCCGATCTTATGCACCATTCCCGTGTAATAGAGGATACGTTCAGTCGTCGTCGTTTTGCCCGCATCAATATGGGCAATAATGCCGATATTGCGGACTTTGTTTAGATCAAATTTGTCAAGTTTCGCCATGTTTTAAAACGATTCACTCCAGGCTTTCGTTGCACTAACCCAATCTTTAAATTGGGCATAACTTCTAGCGGAAATGGGCAAAGGCCCGGTTTGCTTCCGCCATACGATGGGTATCGTCCTTCTTCTTCACCGATGCGCCTTGACCCTGTGCGGCTTCCATCAGTTCGGCAGACAATTTTGCTGCCATACCGC
Organism: Anaerolineae bacterium; assembly: GCA_034437895.1. GTDB lineage: Bacteria > Chloroflexota > Anaerolineae > Aggregatilineales > Phototrophicaceae > JANRLJ01. The sequence goes on from DAOTTO010000474.1 coordinate 24,261, forward strand.
GCCCGCCACGATTGCGAGCATTTTGTAAAATCCAGCGCATCGCCAGAGAGACAGCACGCTCATGCGGCACTTCTACCGGAACTTGATAGGTAGAACCACCCACACGGCGCGGCTTTACTTCAACTGTCGGTGTCACGTTACGCAGCGCTTGTTCAAAAACTTCCATCGGGTCGCGCTTCATACGCTCTTCGATGGTTTCTAAGGCAGTATACATAATGCCTTGGGCGGTGCTTTTCTTGCCACCATACATCATCCGATTGATGAACATGGTCACATGCAGGTTGTGATAGCGATTATCTAACTGCACTTCCCGCTTCGCCGGACTATTTCTTCTCGACATAAGTGTTTATCTCTTTCCCTTGCCCTTAACGGGTGCTGCGGCTTGCCCTGGCTTCGGACGTTTCGCGCCGTACTTGCTGCGCGACTGTTCGCGGTTACGAACACCGTCGGTATCCAGCGTACCGCGCACAATATGATAGCGCACACCCGGAAGATCCTTCACACGACCACCGCGTACCAGCACGACGCTATGCTCTTGCAAGCTGTGACCTTCACCGGGGATATAAGCCGTCACTTCGATTCCATTGCTCAAGCGAACACGGGCAACCTTCCGCAAGGCCGAATTCGGTTTCTTGGGGGTCATCGTTTTGACCTGAGTGCAAACCCCACGTTTCTGCGGTGCGCCCTTCTTGCGGCGCGTACGCTTCTGCGAATAGGAGTTCAAAGTATATTGCAGTGCTGGGGCCTTGGTCTTCTTTTTCTTTGAGGTGCGACCCTTACGCACAAGCTGGTTGATCGTCGGCATAAATCTCTCCAAATGACTAAAACGACTTAGCACCTGTTATTCAGGCGGCCTGTTTTCAGGCACACAAACGGGCGTTCATAGAGAGGACGCCCGTATACTTCTTACCTGATGACGAGCAACTTTACAACGCGGCAAAGCGCTTTCGTCACAAAAAATCAATTCGATACGCCATTGCCTGAAGTCAGGTTGTGTACCGGGTTTGTGGGCGCTCATAGTAGCACCGCCCTGTACCTATGTCAAGACAAGTTTGGCACAGATTGGGAGGTGTTTGGGTAAGTTGCCCACGCGCTCATGCGCTATGCTTTCATCTGTTGCACAATCTTTGCCAAACTCCGCATTAACTCATCCACGCCGACGGGTTTCGTCAAGAAAATATCGATCCCGGCCTCGATAGCCTGCCCCATTTGATAGCCACCCGTTGCGCCTGTGATAACGACAATCGGCAGATGTCTTGCCCCTGCCCTGTCATAGATATAACGCACTAATTCCAACCCGCTAATATCGGGCAAAATGAGTTCCGTTAAAATTATATCCGGCAGGCGATTATCCACAACGGTGATCGCATCACTCACGCTTTTAGCAACTTGAACAACAAAGCCAGCCTCTTGCAAAACAGACCCTATCGCTTGCGCCACTTTTACGTCGTCATCGACAATCAGGATACGCTCCCCACTCCCAATGATCGAAATTGAAACATCGGCAAAGGCCGTTTCATTCTTCTCATAACTGCTGGGCGTTACCACAAAAAACACCTGTAACTGGAGTTTACCAAGGGTCAATTGATCGCCATGTCGCAGGCGATATTCCAGTTGTGGCTCCAAGCGTCCACCATTGATAAAAGTGCCATTGGCACTATTAAGATCGTGTATCGTAATGCGGCTGTTCCGGGCAGAAATAACGGCATGTTGCCGAGAAACACCCATGTAATAAGCATTAAATTCCGAAAGGTCTACTTGGGGCAAAACACGCTTATCTTTATCACTGCGCCCGATGATGAGCGATTCCGCCACTTCTATTTGAATAACGGATGTGGTGCCGACGACACGAAGTTCAACAACCCAAGGCACAAGATAATCCAGCGGCCCTGTACCGCGCCGCACGGCAGGCGGCACATTATCCGGATTTAAATGCCGTGTGACAAATTTGTTTGTCTCGTCTGGTTGTTCCACGTTGCCTACATCCTTTGCCCATCATCAATAATCATATTGAAACAGATTGTGTTCTGTAAAGTCAAAAATACGGATTAGTACTATGGTGAGTTTATCATCCTAAGACCTTAAGATTGCATAAAGACTAATGAGTCTTTAGGGGATTTAAGTCCTGTTTATCTTATGATCCACATAATTTATGTCCCACGGGCCGCATCCTTGGATAAAGGGCTGTAACAAAGCACGTTCCGCCTGAACAAGGTGATTGAGATCGTGACCCGCCCAATAATGGAGAAATTGGCGCATGGATACCACGCCATATTCAGCATGTAAGGCTTGTTTATCCAAATCAGCTTCCGTAAGCTGATTTAAGAGGATCAAGTTTTGTTGACGCAACCTCTCGAAGTCCTCCGCAAGCGCGATAGGGGTGGCTTCTTGAGGCGGACGGTCATTCGGGTTAAAACCGGGAAAGGGCTGCCCTGCAAGGAGCGCCTTAAGCCGTACAGGGAATGAAACCTGCTCAACATCAACAGTGTGTTGCAAGCACTCTAAAGCTGACCATTCCCTTGGGGCAGGTCGCATTGATAGCAGATCAATCGGCACAGACTTTACAAGACCAAGCCATCGTTTCGGTGTAATCACTACAATCGCTTTACACCACTCCAAAATATTGTTTTCCATGTTTTGTCTCTTTTAAAAATAGCAAAAGCGCGATTACTCGCGCCTTTGGGCATCTTACAACGTCAGGGGATTAATTAACGAAACAACTCGCGCACGATAATATTGCGCTGAATTTCGCTTGTGCCTTCATAAATCTGGAAAATTTTGCAATCCCGCAGCAGCTTCTCGACAGGATATTCTTTCATGAAACCATAACCGCCGAAGACCTGCACCGCATCCACTGCTGCTTTGGTCGCCATATCGGCAGCGAAGGCTTTGGCAATAGCCGCTGCCTTCGGGTTCGGCGTACCAGAATCAACCGTCCATGCCGCCTGCCACACCAATAGGCGCGAGGCCTCATAGTTAATCGCCATATCAGCGATCTTATGCCCAATCGCCTGATGTTGATAAATCGGGACGTTAAATGCCTCGCGCTCTTTGGCGTACTTCACACTTTCTTCAAGCGCACGACGCTGCAAACCGACAGCGGCGGCAGCTACACCTGGACGGCTGTAATCGAAGACCTTCATCGCCAGATAAAAGCCTGTGCCTTCTTTGCCGATCATATTTTCTTCCGGCACTTCGACATTTTCAAACACAATTTCCGCCGTATCCGAGGCACGCTGACCGAGCTTATCGAATTTTTTGCCGATGCTCACGCCCGGCGTATCGCGGTCAATAATAAAGCATGACATCCCACGATGCCCAGCTTCGGGATCGGTCTTGGCAAAAATAGTGAAGAAATGGGCGTGGCTGGCGTTGGTGATAAACGTTTTGGAACCGTTGATAATATAAGATGCGCCTCTTTTTTCTGCGCGGGTCTGAATCCCAACAACGTTAGAGCCAGCGGCGGCTTCCGTTACACCATAAGACACAAACTGACCTTGATCGACTAAGCGCTCACCCAACCAATGCTGCTTTTGCTTCTCATTCGCGCCCAGAATAATCGGCAGATCCCCTAAGCCATTGGTGCCAATGCTGGTGCTGATACCTGTGCAGCCATAGCCAAGTTCTTCCGAGACAAGGCATTCTTCAAACACAGTCGCGCCCACGCCACCATATTCATCCGGAATATTCATGTTTACGATTCCGAGTTCACGCCCTTTATGGAAAATCTCTTCGGGGAAGATCGCGTCTCGGTCATAATGTTCCGCAACAGGAATAATTTCTTTCGTGGTAAAATCCCGTGCCATTTTTTGCAGCATTTTTTGTTCTTCAGTCAGCTCAAAACTGACACCATACGTTGTCTCTTTATCCATCGTAACCATGCGCTTTAATCTCCAACACAAATAATTAAATTTACATTAGATTGAATTATAACGAATAGTTTATGGTAAATGCAACGCAGTCAATCGGGCTGCCTTTGATAAAACGTTACCCTTCCGCAATTGGCTATGGATCACCTACTGGAAGTGACACCAAAGACACCTTCCTGCGACTCGAAAATGAGAATCGCAGGAAGGTTTACAATTAACCACCGCGAATTGAGTCTACGCATTCGTCCCTCTGACTAATTCGGCTGTAAGGGCATTTGCTGCCGCTAAACCAGAAAGCACAGCGCCTTCCACACGCGGCCCACCAAAGGCATCCCCGGCAAATACCACGAATGGCTTATTTTCACCAACTAAATAACGTTCAGTGTGCAAAACAGTCGGGTTGGAATATTTCCAGCGTTTTAATTGTGCTTCACGGATTTGCGAGTCTGGTGTGATAAAAATCCGCAAATCTGTTTCCAGCGCGTTTAAAATGCGCTCGTCCGGGGCGCTCCACATCTGGGCACTGTACTGTTCACTGGCATGAACTGTGACCAACGTCGCTTCTGGTGAAATCCCTTTTTGCTGATTATCCGCAATCCAGCTCACAGGTGAATTCTTGCGCTGCACCGCGCCGGGATTGGGAATGGTGACTTTGCCCTCTATCCAAAACATTCCGGCGAGACAAGGGGCATATTGAATCCGTTTAAGCGCTTCATTGTCAGACGCAATAAGGAGCGACGCACCTGCATCCAAAATTTCCAGCGATTGCGGAACCGGCGC
>DAOTTO010000475.1:0-1896 GCA_034437895.1 Anaerolineae bacterium
AGGGGTTGGGGGTGGGGAAAGCACGAGGGGCAAGAGTTGTATCTAACGTCAGAATCGCATCCATCCGCTGGATGTTGCCTTGCAGCGCCTCCAAAATCGGCTCTTTAAAGGTGAGATAGCCGTTGTTCTGCCGCCATTGAATATAGCCAATCCAGACGACGATGCTGGCGAGGGCGTGGGCAATCGGGTCGAGTTCGATGCCGTAAAGCTGGCGCGGATGCACTTCCGGGAAGGGCTGCATGAGTCCACTAAAGAGCGCGTCGTTGATGACGGCTTTTTCCATATCGAGCAGCAGATTGAGCGACACATAAAGGAAGTTGCCGCTGCCGCAGGCTGGATCAAGCACTTTGATCGTCCGCAGGCGGTGCAGCATTTTCTCGCGCATCCGTTGTAGGGACGACATATATGTCGTCCGTTCCCGTTGATTACCTGCTGCGTCATAAGCCGCCCGAATCGGCACGGCCTCAGCTATGATGGCTTCCCATTCGCGCCGTAACGGTTCCATCAAAACAGGCTCGACGATCAGCAGAATATCGTCCTTGCCGGTGTAATGTGCGCCGAGTTGGGCGCGTTTGTTGGGGTCGAGGCTGCGCTCGAATAAGGTGCCGAAGATGGCAGGCTCCACTGCTGCCCAATTGAGGCGCGAGGCTTTCCCCAATTCGGTCAGCGCGTCATAACTCAGCGCTTCTACGTCCACATCTTCAAACAGCGCCCCATTAAAATAGGGGATGGTCTGGAACAGCATTTTGCCGCCGTCCGCCATCGCCTTGAACAACTGCGCGGTGTAATCGCGGAAATCGGTGGGCGTGGTGCGTGTTTTTTCCACGATCTCGCTGAAGATGCCCACACCGTCCCGCGACGGCAGCAGCCCGACATCCTCCGCGAACAGGCAAAAGACGAGTTTGGTTAAAAAGTGCGCGATTCTATCCGGCGCGGCCTGCCAGCCCCGCATATTATCCGCCATCGCCTGAAAGACCCGCGCCGCGTCTGTCGTCACTTCGGCAGTATTGCGGTTGGGGTGCAGCCGTTCCGGGTCATTAAACAGATTTTGAATCCAGCGCTGGACATGCGGCTCGATGATCTGCTGGTTGGTAAATTTATAAATTTTCGGCTCGGTGTTAGGCCAATTGGTATGGATTTCCCACGTTGCGATGTCGCACACGATCAGCAGCGGTGGATTAAACAGGTTCTCGCGGTAGCGCAGCAACTGCTGATAGGCATCGCCCAAATCTTTATATTTGCCCTTGCCCTTATACTCGATGGCAAAATGGCCTTTGTACCACACATCGGCGAAGCCCTTGCCGCCGCCGGATTTTTGGATGCCATATTCGTAGGTAAAAAACTCGCCTTTGGGGTCTTGCTCGTGCGGCAGGGGATGATCGACCAAGCGGCACACGGCCTCAAAATGGCTCTGTGCGCTGGCACGTTCTTTCAGTTCTGCTTTTTCCCATTCGTCCACAAACTGCTGAGGGCTGTACATATCTGTCCGCCGTGTCTTACGTTGAATTATAGTGCTATTACGTTTCACTATACCCAATTTTGTACCTCCGGCGCAACGGGCGGTTTTGGGAACAACGGCTAAAACATGGCGTATGGTCGGGGGCAAGGCATGTCTCGCCCCCTACGATAACGTACTTCAATCATAGATAGCCTGAGTTTCGGACAGTGTTTTCATTCTATCCCCACCCCCTATCCCCACCCCTAAATCCCCACCCCACTTCGTAGAGAGGGGACTTAAAGCACCATTGTGAGCCGTTTTTCTCCCCTTCGCCATGCAATGGCGAAGGGGTCGGGGGATGAGGACATTTATACAGCCAATTAACTTCAAACGGCGTTTAACTGGGTCTAAAGCGCTGTTTAGGCGACCTAAAATAATCCTAAATTTAATGACATTCG
>DAOTTO010000476.1:0-6861 GCA_034437895.1 Anaerolineae bacterium
GAAATAACATTAAGCAACCATTTTACGAGTGAATTTGATGCAGGCTTTTCTTTAGGCGTATTTGTCATACTTTTAACTCGCAATGACCTCATATTTGTCTTTGTAGGGATACAGTAGGTTATGCCCCGACCTAAAAGACAACCGGATTTAGTGTTATTTAACCTGAGTTTCGGACAGTGTTTTCATTCTATCCCCACCCCTAAGTCCCCTCCCCACTTCGTAGAGAGGGGACTTAAAGAACCATTGCGAACCGTTTTTCTCCCCTTCGCCATGCAATGGCGAAGGGGTCGGGGGATGAGGACATCATAAAAGTTAATCAAAGTACGCTATCCAAAACTGAGGTTATTTACGTGTGTCTCCTTGAATTGTGGACACTCGAAAATAATTTGAAATTTTTAACCACTAAGACACCAAGATTTTGAACTTAAGTCTCTGTGTCCTCTGTGATCTCTGTGGTTCAATATTTTCTGTTTTCTTTCATGTATTTACATAAGTAACCTTCGGTAAATAATTGCAAAAAATAGGGTCTTTCGTAGGGGCGAGGCACGCCTCGCCCTTACAAAAACATATTGAAGGTTACTTTAAACAACAAATGATGGTGTTAGCATCTCTAACACCATCACCGTCAAAAACTACAAATTATTGATTAGCCCCAGCAATTTTCGAGGCCAAAGGCGGTGTCTTCGCTCTCGATGCCGTCAACTGGATTGTCGGTGATAAGCGTCACGCCGGTATCGGTATAACCTTCCGGGGCTTCCCCAGTGATAGCATAGTGGGCAAGCGCCTCTACACCGAGGCTCGCCATACGCAGCGGATACTGCTGCGATGTGGCAGCGATGCGTCCATCAACGACACCTTCCACCCCGGAACAGCCACCATCTACCGAAACAATCATGACATTATCGGCTACGCCTGCGTTCTCCAGCGCAGTATACGCACCGAATGCTGCTGGTTCGTTGATGGTATAAACCAGATTGATTTCGGGGTTAGCCACCAAGCAATTTTCCATCGCGGTTTGACCGAGTGTTTGGTCGCCTTGGGTATCCTGTACGCACACGACCTGTTCGCTGTCCAATTCGATGCCATAGCCTTCAAGGAAACCACCCTGACGCAATTCATTCACCGTAATACCCACCGGCAAACCCAATAAGGCGATGACCGCTTCGTCAGGATTTTCCAGCGTTGCCCGCGCATACTGCCCGATCAAGATACCCGCTTGGAAGTTATCCGTCGCAAACAGCCCATTGGTCGCATCTTCTGGGTTGGTGGGCGTATCGAGGGCGATAATGACCACGCCTTGTTCACGCGCCGCTTCGATGGTGGGGACAATCGCGGAGGAATCCGCAGGGACGAGCAGAATACCTTGTGCGCCCGCTGCGATCATATTTTCGATGGCGGTCACTTGGCTGGCATTGTCTGTGTCGAACTGACCCGATGCCGTGAGCAGTGTAATGCCTAATTCATCAGCGGCGGCCTGTGCGCCTTCACGCATCTTGACAAAGAAGGGATTGGTTTCGGTCTTGGTAATCAGCCCGACGATGACTTCTTCGTCCAGTTCACCGATAGCCGCCGCCATTTCCTCAACGCTCATCATACCCGCAGATGTGCCGTCCATTTCCATTGCCATCGCAAGGATATCGGGGTCTTGGTCGCCCCAGCAGCTTTCATATCCAAAAGCCACGCCTTCGCTCTCGATACCCTCAACAGGATTAGCGGTGATGAGCGTCACGCCCGTATCGGTATAGCCAGAAGGTACTTCACCACCACGTATGGCGGCAACGATATTTTCCACGCCGAGGCTCGCCATACGCAGCGGATACTGTTGTGAGGTAGCGGCGATGCGTCCATCAATGACACCAGCGACACCCGTGCAACCCCCGTCTACCGAAACAATTGTCACGCTGTCCTGTACGCCTGCATTCTCCAGCGCGGTATAAGCGCCGAAAGCGGCTGGCTCGTTGATGGTATAAACCAGATTGATTTCGGGGTTAGCCACCAAGCAATTTTCCATCGCCGTTTGACCGAGTGTTTGGTCGCCTTGTGTGTCCTGTACGCACACGACCTGTTCGCTGTCCAATTCGATGCCGTAGCCTTCGAGGAAACCGCCCTGGCGTAATTCATTGACGGTAATGCCTTCTGGCAAGCCCAATAAGGCAATAATGGCCTCGTCGGGATTTTCCACAGTCGCCCGCGCATACTCACCGATCAACACACCCGCCCGGAAGTTATCCGTTGCGTACAGCGCGGTGGTCGCATCTTCTGGGTTGGTGGGCGTATCGAGCGCGATGACGATCACGCCTTGTTCACGCGCCGCTTCGATGCTCGGCACAATCGCCGAGGAGTCCGCAGGCACGAGCAGGATACCTTGTGCGCCTGCTGCCACCATATTTTCGATAGCGGTCACTTGGCTGGCATTATCGGTATCGAACTGACCGGATGCCGTGAGCAGCGTCACCCCTAATTCATCAGCGGCGGCTTGTGCGCCTTCGCGCATCTTAACGAAGAAAGGATTGGTTTCGGTTTTTGTAATTAACCCGATTATGATCTCATCTTGAGCGACAAGGATATTAGAAATCCCGACACTCATGATAAGGGTAAGCAGGGCGAAAAGGATAAAAATTCTAGTTTTCTTTTGCATGACTTTCTCCTAAATAGATCGAAATTTTTTGGGCAAGAAGGTCTGAATTAAGTAAAACCGAAAAGTCGCTTTATCTGTAATCCTCCATCGCTTTCAATTTCCCCTTTTTTCAGCTTCTCAAAAGTAATTGTAACCGATTACATGGTTTTGTCAAAAAGTTATGTAAGGTTTCTTTTGTTCTTTAGGGAGATTGCACCACAATCGAAATGTCGTAATCGACTGCTGCTACTAAGCCAATCCAAAACGGACGGACGAGTTCATAGGGGCAGTCGCCTTCAGTGACGAAATGCAGCGTGATGAGGATGGTTTTCGCCGCGTCGTCACGCTGCACGTTGATTACGTCATGCCGCGCTGTGCAGCCGACTCCGTAGCGCCATAAACCCGCCAACACTCGCCCACTGCTAAAATCGAAAGGATTACGCCGCACGGGACGGCGACATAAGCGGCTGTTATCCGCTAAATCATAAAAACGGCTGAGGGCTTCATCATTTTTGAGGACGAATATGCGCCCCACCGCGTCCAGCGCCGACTCAAAACAAATGCCATTCATGACGGCGATTTCGTCTGTCCATGTATAAAAGGTATCGATTGTCGGGGTGGGGGCGGGTAAAGTCGTGATGGGCAGCGAAGGCGCGGGACGTAATCCACATCCGCTGCATACGCCCAACAGCACTAAGAAAACAATCTTCGGAAATAATTGATGAAAAGCTATTCGCTGTGTACCGTAAGTCATGGTAACATGTTACTATTATCATCCGTGAAATTATAGGTAAGCTCTCATGCGTATTCTTGTTATTTCCGACATCCATGCCAACTACACTGCTTTCGACACGGTTCTTCAGCACGCGCAGGGGGAATGGGATTATGTTTGGTGCTTAGGGGATGTCGTCGGTTATGGGCCAGACCCGAATGAATGTGTCGAGCGTCTGCGCCAACTGCCGCATCTGTGTCTGGCAGGCAATCATGATTGGGCAGCCTTAGATCGGCTGGATATTCGCACCTTTAACCCGGATGCCCGCCGTGCCGTCGATTGGACACGCGAAACGCTGACGGAAGAAAATACCCGCTGGCTAAAAGCCCTGCCGACCACGTTTGTCATCGGGCAGTATACGCTCGTCCATGCCAGCCCGCGCGAACCTATTTGGGAGTATATCTTAGAACCGTTGGTCGCCGCGCTGAACTTTCCGCATTTTGAAACGCCGTATTGCATCGTCGGGCATACCCATCAGCCCGTGATTTACGAATTGGTCAATGATAACGGCGAAACCGACGCGCTTAAGCCGATGTATAATCAGCCGCGCCAGCTTAACGGACACCGCCAGATCATTAACCCCGGCAGCGTCGGGCAGCCGCGTGATGCCGATCCCCGCGCCGCGTATGCGCTCCTTGACTTCGAGAAGAACATTTTCGAGCATCGCCGGATAGAATATGACATTCATTCTGTGCAGCGCCGGATGCGTGAAGCCGATTTGCCAGAACGCCTCATCGCTCGTTTGGAGCATGGCTGGTAATTTTTAACAGGCAATAAAAAAGCGCGGACACATTCGCGCTTTTTTGTTTTGTTAACCTATCCATCAGTGACCGTTTGCTGCGCCGCGCCCTACGCCCCAGAATTTGATGGTGCTGTCCCCGGAAGCCGTCGCCAACAACGTCCCATCCGGCGAGAAAATAACCGAATTCGCCCAGCTTTGATGCCCGTGAATCACGCTTAATTCGCGCTGTGAGGCTAAATCCCACAGGCGGATGGTTTTATCTTTTGAGGTCGAGGCCAACAAGCGTCCGTCCGGCGAAAACGCGACCCCGATCACCTCTTCGGTGTGTCCGGTCAGGCAGGCGACTTCGCGCATATTGACCATATCCCACAGGCGGATCGTTTTGTCCTTAGAGGTCGAGGCAAGCAGTGCGCCATTGGGTGAAAATGTGATGGCGTTGACCCAACTGGTATGCCCGATTAAAAACACCGGCTTGGCACGGGACATAGTGCGGAGATTTTGCGGGTCAACTTCCCACAGGCGAATCGTGCTGTCTTGCGAAGCGGTGACGATCACAGGCGGATAGGCGTTATCGACATTCGGCGAAAAAGTCACCGCATACACATGGCTGGCATGTGCCAACGCCACCAAGCCATCTTCGCGTCCGATGGCACGGATGCGGCTAATGTCGCGGATATGCACACTTTTATCATACGAGGCAGAAGCTAAAAGCCGTCCATCTGATGAAAAAGCCACCGAATAGACCGGCTCGTGATGATCGCTAAAACGGGCGAATTCATACGGCTGCGGCAGATGATCGACATCCCACAAGCGCACCGTCGCATCATTGGAGCAAGAGGCCAATAAGCCGCCATCGCTGGAAAAAGCCACCGCCCACACAGAGGCTTGGTGCGCGTCAATCGCCGCTATCGGTGAGTTTTCGCCATAAGCGAGTCCGCGTGCATCCCAGATGCACAGGGTATTATCGTTTGAGCCGGATGCTAGAAATTCGCCATTGGGTGAAAAAGCGACTGCGCGTACCCAACTCTGATGACCTCTTAGCGTCGCCACTTCGGTCAGTGAGGAAATCGTTTTGGCGGTAATGCGTGTCTCGTCATTATCAGCGACGGTCAAGCGTTTTTCCAACTCATTCAAAGCGGCACTCATCCGTTTATCTTGAGGCCAAGCTGTGAAATCAATCGGAAGTGTGTTGAGCAAAAATGCGAACTCACCTAAATCGCGCACAGGCCGCAGCAAGACCGATAAAATCGGGGTTTGTTGGTCATTTGCCCAGTGAACTTCTCGCTGCACTAGCGGTGAATCCAGTGCATCTGGGCTTTGAATCAGCACTACAAAATCACGCCCTTTGATCTCATTGCCCATACGGCGTGTGAAGGTGCCGCCTGTCATCAACCGTTCATAATCGACGAATACATCAATACCGCGTCCGCGCAGTTGGGTTGCGATATAAAGCGCCGCTTCACCATCTTGTTGGGTATAGCTCAAGTAGATACGTTTCATGTGGGCGATTTACCTTGCAAATTTGTGATAATCTCAGTATGGCAAAAGCGAAATGACCCGTCAAGCAAGTTCGGCAAGGTTTAACATAATTTCGCTGTCCCTTAACAGACTGAGCGGACGGCACTTATCTATATCTCATCTTCATCGCCAAAACACCCAAATCCAGTCATGTTAAAATAAAGAGATGATGTTCTTAACAGTAAAAATTTCTACTTTGTTGATGATAGCGCTCACGCTCATCTGTGCGGCGGTGTTGGCGCTCACGCTCATCTTGGGGCGGGCGCGGCCTGCGTCGATGCTGGCGGTGCTGGAAGTCGATCCTTTCTCAACCCGACTGCTCGTGATGGACGTAGACCGTCCAGAATTCACGACCAGCCTCTATCTCAATATCGACATTTGCAAGCTCGATTGGTCGCCTGATGGCAGTCGCTTGGTGTTCTCGCAGCTTTTGCCGCAAATTTCGTTGGTGGATCGCAATATTTTCACCCTGTCGCTGCTGCCCTTCCAGACGCAGCAGTTGACGATCAATGACCGCGACAATCGCGCTCCGGCCTGGTCGCCTGACGGTACACAAATCGCCTTTATCGCCGTCGATGATAAACAGTCGGTGATTTATCTGATGGGCGCAGAAGGGGGCAATTCCCGCGCCCTTGCTCGTTTGAATGTGCAGGTTTCGGTGCTGCGTTGGTCGCCGGATGGACGGTATATCGCGGTTGAATTCTGGAATGGCGGCGCGTCTTTGCTCGATATAGAGACGAGCGAGATCAGCGCCCTACGGGCGTTTGCAATTGATGTGGCATGGTCGCCGGACAGCCACTATTTAGTCTACAGCGCCCCGCATGATGGCGACAGTGATCTGTTTCTGTATGATGTGGCGGCTGGCACCGAAATAATGCTTCTGGACACCATAGAAGATGAACAGAATCCACTTTTTTCAGCGCGAGGCGGACGGATTGCCTTTATTCAGCAGGGCGCAGTTGACCGTGTGATGATAATGAAGTCTATAGGCAGCATACCGCAGGCACTTCCGCTTCTGCCATTTAACGATATTGAGGGGCTGCGCTGGTCATACGATGGACGGCGCTTGGCTTTTTCGGCGCGATACGTGGATACAAATGTGCTTCCGACACAAATTCCGTTTGATCTGTATGTAGCGGCGGCGGATGGTGAGCGTGTGCGGCTTGTGCGGAGCGGAGCAGGAGCGAATTTTGGTTTCGAGAGTCGTTTTTG
>DAOTTO010000477.1:0-2920 GCA_034437895.1 Anaerolineae bacterium
GTCATGACCGGACACGGCCCCGGCATCCTCACAATCATCACGACTGCCGAACCCTGCATTGAATGGGTCATCGACCCCAACGCTAACATCGCCAATTATTTGAATATTCGAGAAATTGCATGAATAAGACCATTCAAACCAATATCCGTACTAACTCCGATAAACTGGTCAGTGTCTCCGTCATGGGGCAGATCGCCTCGCCCGGATTCGCCGGACTGCCTGCCGTTCCGTATCAACTCGACTCGCGTGGGCAGCCGTTTTTGCTGCCAACATTTGGCGGCATCGTTTATAACGTCTCGATTGGTGATTCGGCCTATGGCTGGCTGGCGGACTGCATCCATCCCGGCGTGAGTATTTCGCTCAAAGATGAAAATGGCAATCGCGGCCTGAATCTTTTCGCCTGTGTTGGCAATGTCGCTGTTGTGATGAGCGGCGATGCCAAAGGGGTGCGCGGAGTCGTAACCGGAAAATCCGGGCGCTTCAGCGAACACGTCATCATCCATTTTGCCAAAGCTGACCGCGAGAAAATGGCGATTGGCGATAAAATCGTGATTCGCTCGATGGGTGTAGGTATGGACTTGAGCGATCATCCGACGGTGATGCTCAAAAGCTGCTCGCCTGAACTGCTCAATGGGCTGGAAGTCAATTCCAACTCGGACGGAAAACTCAATGTCCCGGTAGTGGGAGTCGTGCCGCCGCATCTGATTGGCGCAGGCGCGGGATTGACGAGTGAAGGCGGGTCAGTCCACATCCAAACGGTGGATAAAGCGGCGCTGGCGGAAGCGGGGTTAGATCAACTTCGTTTAGGCGATGTCGTCGCGCTGGCGGACACCGACAGCAGTTGGAATCATGGCTATTTGCGCGGCGCGATTGGTATCGGCGTTATTGGACAGGGCGACAGTCCACGCTCCGGTTATGGCCCCGGCGTGACGTTGTTGATGACCAGCATGAGCGGCGGAATCAATCCGGTAGTTACGCCCGGTGTGAACGTAAAAGAAGTTTTTGGTTTGCAGGATTAGGAGCACACACCATGCAGCATGAGCGATACATCAAACACATGGCTTTCGCCGTGAAGGATGCCAACGCCGCCTTGAAGCAGTATCAGGAATTTCTCGGCGTGGGGCTGGATGCGGAAGTGAAAGATTATCCTAAATCTCGCAATCGGGTGGCGTTGTTTAATGTCGGCGACGTGGAATATCAGCTTTGCCAATCGCTGGATGAAGGCGGGCGCTTCGATGCGTGGATTAATGAGCGCGGTTACGAAGGCTTACATCATATTTGCTACGCTGTACCTAATATTGATGCGGCGCTGGCAGATGCCCAAGCCAAAGGCGCGACCCTCAAGGAATGCAGCGCGTGTAAGGTCACGGGCAGTCATGTGCATCCTGAAGGCTGGGTGGCATTTTTAGAGCAGGAAGCAGGCGGCATCGAATTGGAATTGATGCAAGTCTACACGCCGGAGCAGTTGGAAGAATACAAAGCGGTCAAGGGGATTTGAGCATGTCCATCACCTTAATTCGCGTCCCGGTGGATGCGCTGGAAAACTTTACCCTACACGCATTTATGGCGATGGGTGTCTCGGAAGAAGAAGCCCGTTACTGCACACGCGGCCTGATGCACAGCGAAATGCGCTGTTTGCCGGGGCAAGGGCAAGGGGTGCGGCGGCTGCCCGTCTACAATGAGCGCATCAGTAAAGGCTACATTCAACCCGGCGCACAATTTGAAATCGTCAAAGAATCGCCAGCGCTGGCCTTGATCGACGGACACAACGGACTCGGCTCGGTGGTCGCGCAAAAATCAATGGAAATCGCCGTTCAGAAAGCCAAAGTTTGTGGTGTTGGGACAGTTGTCGTGCGGGGCAGTACCCATTTCGGCTCATCGGCAGTTCCGGCGCTGCGGGCGGTGGAACAGGATTGTATCGGTGTCGCCATGACCAATGCCGGGCCAGAGATGGCTCCTTGGGGGGCGGCTTCCGGGGTCGTCGGGACGAATCCCTGGGGACTCGCCGCGCCGACAGGCGGCAGTTTTCCGGTGGTGCTGGATATTGCCCTCACGACAGCAGGCAAAGGCATGATGCAGTGGTATCAGCGCGAAGGCCGCAAGATGCCGCTGGATTGGGCGCTCACGCCCGACGGTGAAGAAACCGATGATCCCGCCGCCGCGATGACGGGTGCGCTGCTCGGCATTGGGCAGTACAAAGGCTATGGCCTCGCCATGCTGACTGACGTGATGACGGGCGTTCTGGCAGGCGGTGGTTTCGGCCTCGTGCCATACTCCAATCCCGCTAAGCAGGATGTCTCGCATTTGATGATCGCGCTTGATATCGCTTGGTTTATGCCGCTTGAGGAATTTAAATCGCGCATGGACAGCTTCATCAACGATATTAAATCCGCCAAATTACGCCCCGGCTTTGAGGAAATCCTCGTCCCCGGCGAGATTGACTACCGCCGTGAAATTGACTACCGCCAAAACGGGGCGCGGCTGGACTCGGTCATTTTCGATCAGCTTAAAGAACTGGCGGATAAGTTGCAGATCGACTTCCCATTTGAGCGTGAGGTGGTGTCATGACATCACACGTCCTCGCCCGACCTTTAGCAGTACGAGTTGTCAATCTGATTGAACCGCAAGACGTGTTGGAAAATCCGCCTGTGTCCCAAGCGGTGATGCAGGCCGCCTTTAAAGCCATGCACGACGGACAGACTCACTACACAGACCGCCCCGGCATCGGTGCGCTGCGGGAAAAAGCCGTTAACAGTTTGGGGCGGCGTTACGGAATCGAACTAACTCCCGCCGAAGTGACGATCACCTGCGGCGGAGCAGAAGCCCGTTTTGTCGCGCTCAAGATGATGGTCAAGGCGGGGACGCGCATTATCACAGCAGGTACGATTGAACCGCTGCAAGCCGCCGCCAAATTACTCGA
>DAOTTO010000478.1:0-2772 GCA_034437895.1 Anaerolineae bacterium
CGCGCCGCTCGCCCAACTGAGCGCACCCACGCCGCCGCTGCCTGCCACACTCGCGCTGACATCGGTCACTGTGCCATCGACCCGCGCCAGCAGCACTTGATTGCCGATCACGACCAGCACCGCGCCGCCGTCAGGACTCCACAAAATGCGCCCCGGCACCGCGCCGCCTAAATCGCCAGTCAGCGCCACGCCGTTCTGATTATATAAACGCAGCGGAGACGTGCTTCCGTTGGGATTGCCGAGCGCGTAAACGCTGCCATCAGGCCGCTGGACGGCGCTTTGTATCCATAGTCCCGCCGCCGACGCATTAAAAATGATACGCTCATCGCTGCCATCGCGGTTGATCGAGCCGATAATGACCAATCCATCAGGCCGCCGTCCGCTGACAATAATCCGGCTGCCATCGGGCGACCAACTGGCGAAATCATAACCGAGCGCAGGCGGGACGGTATTATAGAAATTACGATCTTCGGTACGCGGTAGGACGAACAACGCCCCGCGCCCATCGCTTTCTACCAAACGCGCCCGTACCAGCAGCGCATCGCTCCCCGGCGACCAATCAATGCTGACGCTCTCACTGCGGAACTGACGATTCAGGCCAATATCACAGGCAACATCGCCTTCAAAGCCGCAGTCCACCAACAACTGAATCGGCGGAAAGCGCCCCGGCGCGTAATACCACACGCCGTCATTGGGGTTATCGTTGCCATCGACGACGAAGGCCACATACTGTCCATCCGGCGACCATGTGATGTAACTGACGAAGGCATTATTTTCCTGTGGACTCTGCGCCGGAAATAGCGAGAAGGGCGACACATCCACACGCGAAACACCCGCGCCGCTGGATTGATACAAATTGCCGCTGCCATCAGTCAGGAGGAACTGTGATGGATCAACTGGATTCCGCGCGATCAAGCGGATTTCTTGATCGCCCAGCGGACTCACGCCCTGCTGCGTGAAAGTGCCGCCGCTCCCGACAAAGATGAAGGCGCGGGAAGAAGTATTTGATGGCGGCAAAATCGGCAGCGGAGTCGGGATCGAAGAACGCGCCACCGTCGCCGGAATCGGCACTTGCACTGCTACCGTCGGCGCAGGGGTCGAAGTCGGCAAAACAACATCTGTCGTCGCGCCGGGGATGGGCGTAATCAAGCCTAAATCTTCAGGATTGGGCGTTTGTGCCTCGGCAGTGATGAAGGTCGGCGTAACATCCAGCGTCGGCGCAGGCGACGGTGTGCCGGGGGTGGGTGTCGGCTGTGGACTCGGAGTCCGGGCGTTTTGCGTCAGCGCGAAGACGGTTTGTGTGGCGAAAAATTGACGCGAAATATCCGTCGCCGTCTGATTAATATCGGCTGTCGGCGGCACAGGAGTTGAAGTTGGCAGCGGAGTAGGGGAGATCGTCGGACTCGGCAGCGGTGTAAGGGTAAAAGTCGGGGTCGCGGTAGGTCCCGGCGTGGGCAGCGGCGTAAGGGTCGGGCGCGGCGTTTGCGATGGCGTTGACGTGATCGTGGCTGTCGCAGTGGTAGTAGCAGTGGGTGTATTTGTTGCGGTTGCCGTCACGGTCAGAGTCGGCGTAACCGTTGGATTAAGCGTATTTGTGGCAGTCGGTACATCCGTTTCTGTCGGGATGGGTGTCTCGGTCAAAGTCGCCGTTAAACTCGGCGTGAGCGTAAAGGTCTCGCTCGGATTCGGCGTGTTGGTGAAAGTAGGTGTTGCCGTCAGAGTCGCGGTTAAAGTTGCCGTCAGAGTAGGTGTTTCGCTCGGATTCAGTGTCGGCGACTCGGTTGGGGTCAGGCTGGGTGCGTCGGTGGCGGTTACGGTGTAGATCGGGGTGCGGGTGGCCTCTAATGCCACAAAAGTCGCTTCGGCGGGCTGCGTGGGGGTATCCGTCGGCGCGACGGTGGGCGTAATTTGGGGAACGCCAGTGCTACCGCAAGCTGCCAGCAGCATGACCAAAATCAGCAAACCTATCCGTCGGAACATGGAACACCCACTCTCAGCAAATTTATCGCAACGCAGCTTCATTATGACACACCCACTCGCTGCCGCGAAATTCGCCTGCTCTACGCTTGCCCTACGCTGTGGCAATCTCCTATAATTATTCCTGCCTTCACAATCCCTGTGGTCTATTCGGCATTTAAGGCTTTGCGAAACAGAACCATATCATCGCCTGCCGCGTAGTAGTCTCGGACACGCGCTTCTTCCTCGTAGCCGCATTTGGTGTAGAACTTGCGCGTAAGTGCGAAATCCGGCAGCCCCGAAGTTTCGACTAGCAGTATTCGTTGACCTTTTGCTTGCAGTTCGTTTTCTATATGCTGTAGCAGTGCTGCGCCGCGCCCTTGCCCCTGATAGTCACGCCGTACACCGATCATAAATCAAAATTATTTTCCGCATTTACACGCGACGAGTATATATCATAACGCGTTTGGGAAGAGCGTTTTCCATCCCAAAATTGCGGAAAATAGAAGACCTCCTAAGTTTAACGGACATTTTTGCTGTCCGCTAAATTAGGGAAGGTCATTTTGCTCATTTAAATTGGAAGCGATTGCAGGTGAATATTTACGCTTGGAATGTCTGCACGACCATATAGACCAGCGTCACGCTGGCTAACGTCCAGCAGATTACACGCGGGATGTTGTTGCTGACGAGGCCGTTAATCACCTCAAGCGATTTTCCGTCGCGGTCAAGCTGGTTATGTTTGGGGACTTCGATGGCGATGGTCGTCCCCAGCACAATCGCGGTGCAGATCGCCGTCAGCAGTGCTGCCCAAAGGGG
>DAOTTO010000479.1:0-9932 GCA_034437895.1 Anaerolineae bacterium
CGCCATAGGGGAGAATCTCAGACCCTCCCCTACCTAAACGTTTTAGCGCTTTCGCTTATGTTGGGATTTCGTAGGGGCGCACCGATGTGTGCGCCCGTCTGAAGCGGGGCAACACACAGGTTGCCCCCTACAAAAACAATCTTTGAGCGAAAGTCCTGCCTTTATTGGTGAAGCAGTTTCGCAAATGGTTTCTAAATAGTGAGCAGTGAGATTTGCTCAAACTCATCGCTCATTACTCATCACTTTGTATTATCCTGCAGGTGTGGGTTCGGGTGTACCTTCCGCAGAGGTCGCTTCCGGCGTAAGTTCCACCGCCCCACCAATATATGCCACTGAGCCGGCCAAGGATGTGATCGTATCTTTGTACTGGTCGATTTCCCCCTCTGGTGCGCCAAACACAATCAGCGCATAACCATCGTTTTCCTCCACGATAGCGACTGCCAGTGAAAGCGTTATAGCATTATCTTCAGCCGAGCCAGTGGCGATTGCGCCCTCTTTAGCATTGGCGGTGAAGGCTTCGGGAGCGCCTAACGTTGCAAGAATTCCCGCTTCGCCAGAAGCCAATGTGTTACTAAAACTCGTTAAGGCATCTAGGGGTGTCGCGCCTGGCGCAAGTCCCAGAAGCCCCGCGCCATTTCCCAAAAACGTTACAGTGCCGGCAACTTGCCCGTCAGTGAGTGAATACAGCGTATTCGCCATTTGAAGCGCTTCAGCGCTGTTCGCCAGCAAGATCGCGCCTTGCGATCCTTGCGCCGCCCAGCCAGCAGGATAAATGACGGAAAGTGTGCCGCCCAAAAAGTCTACGCTGTCGATGGTTTGCGCTTGTGTGTTGTTTTCACCCCCGCCGCCGCCTGCATCATCATTCCCGCCGCAGGCCGCCAAAATCAACATCAAGGCGACAAATAAAATCCAGATTTTGCTTAATTTCATGAATTTACCCCTTTATACATTGAAAATTTAATCGAACAATCTAATTCAGGGTTTGGCACGTCAAACCCCTACAAAAATCACAGATTATCGTTTTGCGTTATCTGAATGCTGACTACTCGTTACTCATCACTAAAGCTGGACGGCGTGTGTGCCAACTGGTCGTCTGTTCATAAGCATGACCCACTTTTAGCACAGTGTCCTCTTTAAAGGGTGCGCCAAAGATTTGTAGGCCGATGGGTAGATTATTGCTATCGAAGCCGCACGGCACATTCAAGCCGCAGATGCCGCCCAGATTCGCCGTGATCGTCAGCACATCCGCCAGATACATTTGCAGCGGATCGTCGGTATTTTCGCCGATTTTAAAGGCCGTCGTCGGGCTGGTCGGCGCGACAAGCACATCAACCTGTTCAAACGCTTTCTCGAAATCCTGCTTAATCAGCGTCCGCACCTGTGAGGCTTTGCCATAGAAGGCATCATAATATCCAGCGGAAAGGGCATACGTGCCGAGCATAATCCGCCGTTTGACCTCCGCGCCGAAGCCTTGACCGCGTGTTTTCTTGTAAGTATCCCACATATCGCGGCCTTCGATTCGCGCCCCAAAGCGGATTCCGTCGTAACGGGCGAGATTTGCGCTGGCCTCTGACGTGGCGATCATGTAATACACGGGTAGCCCGTATTCAGTATGCGGCAGGCTGACTTCAACCGTCACCGCGCCGAGCGATTCAAGATGCGCGATGGCGGCACGTACCCCGGCCTCGACTTCCGGCTGCATCCCGGCGACGAAATATTCTTTGGGGATTCCGACTCGTAAGCCTTTGATGTCGCCCGTCAATCCTGCGACATAATCCGGCACTTCGATTGGCATACTCGTGCTGTCCAGCGGATCGTGTCCCGCCATGATTTGCAGAATCCGCGCTGTATCCTCGACAGTTCGCGCCATAGGCCCCGGTGAATCTAATGAAGAGCCAAACGCGACTAAGCCATAACGTGAACAGCGCCCATAACTCGGTTTGAGCGCGGCGATCCCACAGAACGCACCCGGGGTGCGGATGCTGCCGCCCGTATCGGTGCCGAGTGTGCCTGCCGCCATGCCAGCCGCCACTGCTGCGCCGCTGCCGCCGCTGCTGCCGCCGGGGACACGGTCTAAATCCCAGGGATTGCGCGTGATGAAAAAGGCCGAATTCTCGGTGGATGACCCCATCGCAAATTCGTCCATGTTCAATTTGCCGAGCATCACCATGCCTGCCTCGTGCAGCCGCGCCACGACGGTGGCATCAAACACGGGGACGTAGCCTTTCAGGATTTTGCTGGCGCAGGTCGTCTCTACGCCTTTGGTGCTAAAGACATCTTTAATCCCAAGCGGGATGCCCAACAGCGGCTTATTCTCGCCAGCAGCGCGTGCTTGATCGGCAGCTTCGGCGGCGGCGAGCGCCAAGTCGGGCGTGACAGTGATGTAGGCTTTGATCTGGTCGTCCAGACGGGCGATCTGGTCAAGATAAGCGCGGGTCAGCTCGACGGACGAAATTTCTTTCGCATCCAGCTTTGCCAGCGCTTCCGTAATGGTTAATTCGGTGAGGTTGGTTGCCGTCATATTTGAAGTTTCTCGCAAGTGATGAGATGGGTCGTCAACGGCTCAAGTATAGCACATTGGCGAAATGAACAAGGAGGAAGTTGCCAAAGCTCTTATCTTGACGCTATAATTCGCCGTGTCTACCGATCCTAGTCGAATGGGTCAGTTTCCACGCCGCTGCATCCACCTCTGATAAATTTCGTTTTTCGTTAATTTTTAACAGGAAGCGTATTGTATGAATGCTAAACAACTGCTAGTAGACCTTGAATTTCATGATTCAGCCGCTTTTGCCCAACCTCTCTTGGTCGATCAACACAGCCGTATCTTACGTTGGATGCTCAAACCCGGTCAACAAATTGCGGAGCATAAAGTACCTGACTCGCCTTTTTACGTGATTATCCTCAAAGGACGCGGCATGTTCGCGGGACGGGATAGACAAGAACAAGAGTATGGCACTTTTTCCATGCTGATCTTCGAGCAGGGGGAACCCCATAGTGTCCGTGCCTTAGATGAAGACTTGATCTTCATCAGCTTTTTACAAGGCTCAGACAGTATGAGGCTGGATCGAACTGGCGGGGAAATCGGGCGCGAGTAGCTTAATAAAGGCTTGGTCGCTAAAAATAGCGTCCTATTCCGGCACGACAGCAATTGCTTCCAATTCTGCCAGCGCATCAGGCCGCGCCAAGGCCGAGACAAAAGCCACCGTAATCGCGGGTGGATTAGGGCGCAGTCCCCATACTTGCTGGAAGACTCCAAACGCCGGACGCACATCCTGCCCATGAACGACCAGAATCGTCCACTTGATGACGTGTTCCAATTTTGCGCCACCTGCTTCCAAAGCAATCTGTAGATTCTCGAAAATCTGCGCGACTTGCGCCGTGAGGTCATCCTTGCCGACCATTTCCCCCGCGCTGTTTACCCCATTCTGGCCGCCGATGTAGACCGTCTTTACATTCCCGGTGACGACAACTACATTTGTGAAACCCTGCGCCAGAAAACCCGGTGGATTGATATGTTCGACTTTGCCCATTGGATGCTCCCCTTTTAGCTCGTTTGTGCTATCCCCACTATAAATTATAGACCATTTCCGCTTATTTGATGCTAAAAATACGCTAAAAATGTTATCCATTCTACATGGAGGCAAATATGTCATTTCGCAAGGGCTTAGTAAGCATAGAAAGCGTAGTTTCTGGCGAGACGCAAGGGACAAACGAAGGATAAATGAGGGGTTTACCGCTAGTCGTTAAAACGTCCAGCCAGCTAGATAAAAGCCAAGCCTACTAAAGAGGCTGCGAGCAAATCTAGCGCCTGTGTCACCTACCAGCGCTTTGTCCGAATCATATTCTGCCGAATAGCAATCTCCTCGGCCTCATTAAAGTTCAAAAGTTCAACGGTTACACGTCCAATGGCGGTTGTACCGCGAATTTCGCCATGATCGATTACAAAATGATCGTCCCATAATTGTGTACGCGGATTGTAGAGGGTTGTGAGATTTCCAGTGAGTCGATCATAGGAAGAAACATCACGTCCTTTGCTGACGTTGCATTCAAAACATGCCCATGCCAGATTATCAACTATTGTCATGCCGCCGTGTTGCTTCGGACGAATGTGGTCAGTATGAAAACGCCGATACATAACGCCCTCACGTTTACGGCAGTATTCGCAGCGCTTATCGGCACGTTCTCGCACCTGCTGCCGCAGCGCCTCTGGAATACGTTCTTTCACGCCTGATCCAGTTTTATCAGCGCCCGTGACTTGAGTAGGGACATTTTACGATCAACATAAACCATCTGCTCAAGTTCAATTTGTTCTTCTAGGGTCAATGTTCCTTCGCGGTTCTTCTCAAGCAATTCTTCAGCACGTTCTTCGGATTCCTTTGTTGGATGAAAGGCTAAAATGTCTTCTGGCGGGACGTTCTTTTCTAGTAGCTCGAACAATTCCGCAAAGGTATCGGGAATAACAATTTCTTGCATTAGCTTGTTCCTCACACTTTATAACAATTATAGCATGGCTCATCTGCTGCCGGAGGGTGAACCCGCCCGGCTATTAAAAAACCAAGTCTGCTAAAGAGGCTGCGAGCGAAGACAGCGCCTTTACATCGTGGTCATTCCTTGTTGTGCGTAATCTCTATTATAAAGGATGTCGCAGCAAATTGGCTTCCGATTTTCGTCATGCTACAATGGGACTAAACAAAGTGAGGACATATCCCCATGACGCTAGAATCCCCTTCGACCCAAACCATCCAAGAGGAAGTGATTGATTTTCTGATTTCGTCACCGACGCTGACGCAGATCACGGAATTTCATGCGTCGGACATGGCGCAAGAAAGACTGCGCTACCTGCTGGATGCCAATCGCAGCAATACCCTCACGCCAGAAGAACTTTCTGAACTCGATCAGGCGGAACAGATGGATCACTTCGTGGCACGATTAAAAACACGCGCCTACAAGGTTTTGGCGGAAAAATGACCTATATCCCTGACATGCTGCGTCATCTAGTCATTGAACGCGCCGATAACTGCTGCGAATACTGCTTAATTCATCAGCGATATAGGCTCTATCCGCATGAAGTCGATCACATCATCGCGGAAAAACATCGGGGACAAACGATTGCCGAGAATCTGTGCTTAAGTTGTTTGATTTGCAATCGCCACAAAGGGACGGATTTCGCTTCTTTTGACCCAGAAACAGATGAAGTGGCGCTGCTTTATCATCCACGCCGTGACAAATGGGAAGATCATTTTGCGCTGGATAAAGGGCGTATAATTCCCTTGACCCCACAAGGCCGTGTTACCGTCTTTTTGCTCAAGTTCAACGATAGGCAGCGCTTAGAACAACGTGCCGATTTGACGGCAATCGGGCGCTACCCACCTCAGCGTTAGCCATTTTCTATGCCCCGCGCCGCCGCAGAATCGGGCGCATGAGGGTGGGGATGCGCTGGCGACGATGATACACCCACCATTCGATCAGCAGCATCGCTAACGCCAACACCGCTACAATAGGCCACAACTCGCGCTGACCGAGTTCTTCCCCTTCCGTCACTGCTACCGTCACCTGCCCGATTTGCAGCGCACCCGCTGCGATGGGTTGGGTTCTGCTTTCCAGAGGACTGAACAGATTAACCGGAACGGGCTGCTGCTGAATCACTTCGCCGTTGGCAAACGCTTCTAATGTGTAAATACCGGCCTGCGATGTCTCTGCGAAGATCAACGCACCGAGCGCGGTGACAGGGAATGTGCGTGTTTCGCTGTTTGGCAGTGTCACCCGGATCGAATCGGCTTCCGCAGGCGGACGAATCGTGAGCGAATCGCCCACACTCACCGCGTCACCATCGGTCAGTGTAGCCAGCGGCGTGAACCATTCCACCAAATTGGAGATCAATACAGGCCACGCGATCAACAGCGGCAGATTCGACTCGCGCAGGTCAAATGGCATAACCGCCACCTGTCGTCCATCGATTTCCCCCGCCAGCATAATCGCGCCGCCATTGACGGAAGCCAATTCATCCGCCCATCCTGCGCCGCTGATCTCACGGAATTTGAGCAGGCTCAAGGTGCTAAAATCGACAAACGCCATACGTGGGTCTTCGCTTATCGTGCGCGGATTACTGGTCGTGCTGTTTTCCGCGCCCAACGTAAAATAGGGCGTACTATTCGGCGGATTGATAATCAGCAAATCGCCAGCGGGCAGTTGATCGGGCAGATAGCTGTCGAAAATATACAAGTCATAGGGTTGTTCCGGGATTCCGGTGTCGATATTGCCCCTGAACGCTTCTAATCCCGGCAGACTCCGCATCACCTGTTCCAGATAAAGGTTGCCGGGGGTCATCACCAGCGCCCGGCGATCTGTCGATTGGGATAAAACCGTGTAGGCGGTGTTGTCTTCCGTCAGATAATCCGCGCCCGCTGAATTGACCGAGAGGTTGATTCCCGCTTCCAGCGATTCAAACTCGCTGCCGAGCGCGGCGGTAGACACAATCGGTAAGCTGCTTGCTGCCGGAATCGTATAGCGCTCTGAGGAGGCTAACTCACCGTCTACGCGCAGGCTAAACACGATTTCGACATCCACGCCGCCGTAATTGGTCACTTCGGCATAAAGCTGCGGCGCTTGACCAGGGAGGGAGCGAGTCGCTAAGGCGGAAATCGCTACATTGTCGCCCGATGTGCCGATGGGGATGTAACGTAGCTCGCCTGCTACGCCCGGCAGCCCTTCGGTTTCGCCGACTCCGCCATCGCCGACGATCACAATCGTAAAGTCAGTTACATCCGCCGCACCCGCCGCTGCCAGATTCAGCGCCGCGTTCCAATCCGCACGGGCAAAACCGGGCTGCGCGTCGTTGATGGCAGATCGTAGCCGCGCTCTATCGCCCGAATCGCTAATCAATGGCTCCGGCACATCGCTTACACGGATGACCGTCACTTGCTGTCCGGCGCTCAAGGTGCTGATGATGTCGGCGGCCTGCCGTTTAGCCTCATCGAAGCGCGACCCGCCGTTGATGTCTATCGCGTTCATGCTGGCGGAGGCATCCAACAGAATGACCGTTTTGCCCGAACTAACCGCCGGAACAGTGATGAATGGACGCGCCAACGTGAAAATCAGCAGCGCCAGAAGTGTCAATTGCAGGAGGAGCAGCAAATTGCGCTTGAGTTTTTGCCAAGGCGTGTTGGCCTCATTATCGCGCATGACCTGCTGCCATAAGAATGTGCTGGAAACCATCACTTCACGGCGGCGCAGGCGCAGCATATACAGCAGAATAATCGGGATGGCGATGAATGCGCCCAAGAAGGCGAGTGGTGTCAGGAAATTCATAGGCGAACTTTCGCTACAAGTTGATGGCGTAGAAATGAAATAGGTGTCTTCCTACATTCTTTTAGCTTATACCGGATAGGGAAAACTTTCAACGCACAGGGGTGCAATCTCGAATTTGAAGCGACTGCGCGAGATCGGTATTGTATATGGGTGCGTCCGCCGGGAGTGACACATAGGTCACTCCCTACAGCGATGAAAACAGACACTCCCGCCACATGATTGGCTTCCCTTACCGAGTTAAGGCACTAAAATCATAATTTCGGTGGATGCGCCGTTTTGCACCACACGGACGGATACCCGCACCGCCGCACAATCGCCGTTTCCATCACAGGCCAACGTCCCAGTGATGCCCGTGCCTTGATACGTCCGCACAAAATCTGAAACCATCACGGGATCGACACGCAAATTGCCATTCGGGTCAACCCGCGCCGTCGATTCAATCGCGTTCATCAGCAGATTGGCCGCATCATAGGCATAAGCGAAAACTGCCGAAGGCGGCGCGACATTATACGCTTGGGTATAACGCTCGGCTAAACGATCCACCGCGTCATTTTCCAGCGGCAGCGCGATAAATGTCATCACGCCTTCGGCACTATCGTCTGCCAATTCGATGAAAGCCGCTGTATCGGTCTCAATCGCGCCGCCGCCACCGTAGAAAAAGGCTAAATCGGGCGGAAGTTGGGCGCGTAAGAGGGCGGCGGTTTGGGGTCGGCCTGCGACGAAGATCATTTGTGGATTATCCGCCATGACGCGGCTGACTAAATCCGCATAATCCACCGTACTGGAATCAATACCGAAGAAACCCGTCACCGTACCGTCTGAATCGCCAAAAGATGCGGCAAAACTCCCAGCAAATTCGCCACCGCGCAGCAGTTCATCATAAACGACTGCCGTCCGCTCTAAACCAAGTGTATCCCGCGCATATCGCGCCGCCGCCACTGCCGAATACGCCGCCGACGGTACAACACGATTAAATCCGGCGAAATCGTTTTGGGTTAGTGCGGGGTCATCGCAGCTAGGGCTGATCGTCGTCACATTCGTGCGGTCATAAACAGCAGCAGAAGCCGCACAACTTGGATTGCATTGATGCCCAATGATGCCCACTACGCTTGGATCAGCCGTAAAGAGTTCGGCGGTTTGCAACCCCGCGAAAGCCGAACAGCCTGCATCTTGCGACAATAAATCTACCACGTACGTGATGTCATTAATCACGAGGGTCGGGCGGTCTGCCAGCGCCAACTGCACCCCACGCAGCATGGCCTCGCCATTAGCGGGATCATCACTAAAACTCGCGCCCACGCCCAAGACGACCTCTCGATTAGGCAGGCTGATCGGCGCTGCTGTCGATTCCGCCGCAGAAGCAGTGGGCAGATCATCAGAACGGTTATTTAGATTGGACACCGTGACCAGCAAAATCGCCACCAGCACAACCACACCCAAGATAATGACATTCCAGGGCAGCGGACGGCCCGTGGATAGCGTGGCTTGTTCGGGACGTTGGCTTGTCTCTGAGAGGGCGCTCACCCGCTGAAAATGATCGGCAAGCTGGCTGTAAAGCAGGCTGGCATCGCGGTCAAAACTGACCTCTTGCAGCATGACTTTGCCCGTATAGGCCAGCGCCCGTAAACCTTCGGGCAGAGTCAGCATGTCTGGAATAGCTGCATCCTGCGTGAGGACGACCAAAGCCAGCAGATCACCGCGCCCTAATCCCGCCTCGACGGTTTCACTTAAAGCGGCATCTTCAACTATAGCGTTGATTCCGTCCGCGCCGATGACGATCAGGAGCGCATCGGCACGTTGAGCGGCTTGGGGCTCTTCACTGATAAAAACGCGCATTTCTGGCACAGTCAACAGGAGGGCTTGCAGACGTTCCGCGCTGGAACGTGCCTGCGAGGTGGCAGCGATCAAAATTTGGGGCATGTGTTTTCTCTTTTAACGATAAGCCGTTTTATGTTTTCTTCTACTCTTCGACAGGCATAAACGGATTAAACCCGTCCACGCCGAAATACTGCGGTGCTTCGATAAACAAGCCCGTCCCTTCGACAGCGATTTCCCTATCCGGCATCATCACTGCGCCGCTGGTATAAATTTTGCGGCCTTCAGTGCGATCTACCCTGCCTACAAGCGTAATTTCTGTCCCCAACGGCACAGGCCGACGGTAATTGATATTCAGATTCGCCGCGAGAACGCGATGCCCCCGATTCCAAGCCGCCGCGCCCATCGCCTCATCGATCAAGGCCGCCAACGAACCGCCGTGTGCATGACCGGGCGGCCCTTGCTTGCTGTCGTCCATTGTGACGATGCCGCGAATATCGCCGTTCTCGTCGAGCATAAATTGTGCGCCAAAGCCGCCGGGCTGCGGAGCGAAGATAAAAGTTGATCCGCCGATTAAACCCTGCTTGGACATGGCTTCCTGCTCCTTAACCGCTGATAACGTCACAATCAAATCTGCGTTAGATTGTATCACGCTGCGACCTAAAATCGGCGAGATATGGACTTAAAAAGATTAGGACTTTCGCTTACCTCACCCCCCGGCTCCCTCTCCAATACTTGGAGAGGGGGAGAAAAACGCATCTTGAAGTCCCCTCTCCATGCAATGGGGAGGGGATTTAGGGGTGGGGTAA
>DAOTTO010000480.1:0-10530 GCA_034437895.1 Anaerolineae bacterium
GTATAGCGCGTTGCTTCACGCGCCGCGTTTTGCAGCGTCACCCATGCTTGGAATAAGCGTCCGAACTCAATCGTGCCGAAGATCAACAGCAGCAGCAGCGGCAGAGTAAGCGCAAATTCAGCGAGGGTCTGTCCTTTGTTACGTCTTGTGGGTTGAAGGGTTTCATTCATAACATTTTTTCCATATTATCCCTTGAGGCGATCTGTCTTAAAAGTGCCTTGTGGGGCAAGAATAATGCGCTTTAATAAATTAATACGGAAATCCGCGTAGGGACATCATATATGATGTCCGCTTCAATATTTGCGTCGCGGACGCGATGTATCGCATCCCTACGATATAGCCGTATTTAATTATTAATCTGCATTACGTCGCCCCGACGAAGCCATTTCATAGAGAAATCACCAAGAACCTATAGTGACACTTACCCTGCCAAGCGCGTGAACATACGCGAGGCAATCTCGTCAAACACGATCTTCAATTCATCTGGACCCGGCGCACTGAAGTAATTGCCGCAGCTTTGCTCAGGCGTAAGGAAGGTAATATCGCGGGGATTAGGGCCACCTGGCTGGATATTATTAAGATACCCGCCGCCCGCCGCGTCACAAATCCCTGGCGCACCATAATCCACCGCCGATAAGGAATTATCTAGCAAGCCGTTATCCAGATAATCCTGCTGATAATCAATATCAATCTGGAAGTTATCGCCTGCGTCCGCGATGTAACGGAGCAGTTCTTCTCCGAGGCAGTCCGGCACATTCGCCGTGCATGAGCCATTGCCCAGCGGGAAGTCCAGACCAAAGCTGATGGTGAAGATATTCGGTGTTAATTCCTGACCACCACAACGTCCACCAAACATACGGGCGAAGTCATCGCGTTCGACACAAGTGACGAAATCTGCCCAATCTTTGGCATAATCATCCACATCGTAATAAGGGTCACAGTTCCCCATCGTGTTAGGATAATTGCTGCCGATATCGACATCATACGGTTTGTTATTCACATCAATACTGCCGGGAGCAAAAGCCGGCTCACCGGGAGGACGAACTGCCGCAGGGAAGCAGAAATGCCGCGTAGCCGGGGCTTCATCCTGGCAGTAAGGGAAGATCGTCGGATTCTCATTGAGCGTGTCGATCAATTCTGCTGGTTGAGACTGATTACCATAGGGGCAAACACCAAACGCGCCATACTGTCCACGCACCCCAAAACTGGTGCGTCCGGTTCCGTTGATCGGATTGTAGTTTTGTGGCCCTGTTTCTACGTACGGAGCCGCAGGTTGGGCAATCGACCCATTGCGCCGCGCCGGGTCGCTTCCGCCTGCCGCACCATCACTCAACATAATGATAACCTGTACTGCACCCTGAGAGCGTTTTGTATCCGGGTCGGTTAGCGCGTTGTTGGCTTCACGCAGCGCTGCACCGAGGTTTGAGCTGCGGCAGGAAGCGTTCAGCTCGTAGCTGTTCAAATACGTCAGATACGGATACCCGGTCAACCAAGTGGGATCCCCATAAATATCCGGTGTCATCACGTTATAAATGCTGCCTCTTTCGTGATAACTGCCAATCTGCGTGTTATCCCGTGTCGCATACCGACTAAAGGGAAAAGGCAGTGTCGCATTCTGGAACGGGCAGTTATCCTTGACCGGATAATTGTTGTAGTTACTTGGGCGCGTCAGGTCTACAATCCCTGCATCAGGGGGCGTAGCATCGCCTGATGTAGCGTAATTCGGGTCAGACGGAGTTGTCCCATCCAACTGATAATAATTGATCGGAATAGAGTTGCCGTTGTTGTCGATTCCCTGAGAAAATTGATACCAACCGCCTGTTCGCTCATTCCAGTCATAAAAATTCGGTTCGGCGTTTACGCCCACATATCTATCCAGCGCATATTGGGCAGCACAGCGGCTTGCAATCATCAGTGGATAATTCTCAGGCGGAGTACAAGCAGGAGGTGTTCCTTCTGTGCCTTCGGGGTCAATCAAAAACGCGCTGCGACTGAAAGTGACAAACGCCACACGATCCCCACGCGCAAAATCGATCCGCTGAAGGAATTGGCGCGTTGCATCACGGGCGGCCTTCATCGGCTGACAAATCAAGTCGCTAAAATCGTTATCAGGGTCAAGACCCGTAATACCTATAATGTTGGCTGCTTCCAAATCAGCTTCATCAATATATCCACCTGTGGTCGGATCATTACAGCACCCGTAAAAGTCATAAGATGGCGCAAAACCATCCCATGTTGCAGGAACAGGAATTCCATTAGCTTGATAGGTTTGCCGTAAAGCTGCTGAAGGCCGAAGCGCCAATGAATAAGGAAAGAAGCGTACTGTACAGCCTTCGCGGGGGTGGAACTGCTGTCCCGTAATTCCAGCAGGGACAAAAGCCTGTACCTGATATGAAGCACGATCATTGGCCGGATCGCCGCCAATAATATTCGTAGGTGCTGTCAGGCCGGGATAATTGGTATATACAAGGCGGCGGTTGACCGTCTCTTGTGTTACCCCTAGCAAGTCGCGCTGCCAAAAGTTATCGAACCAATCGGCTACCGGGTCTGCGATATATCTCAACAGGGTGCGTTCCCGCTCATAGACGGAATTAGCAACACCCGGCTGCCCCAATCGCGGCGGCACATACGCCACACCCAAACCGACCCGCGCCCAGTCCTGGATACGTGTTTCGTTCAGCATCGATTCTGAGCCGTCCATGACCAACACAATATCAAGTACGGCGGTTTCGGAAATAGCCGAAGCCCGCAGTGGGAAATTCGTAATCCCGAATAGACGTAAAAAGACTGTCGGCGAATCGATTTCTGCCGTCACACGGACGATCTTCCGGTCATCCGTCGGACACAAAACCGGATCCTTCTGAATGCCTGCCGTCACTTCGTCGATATCGGGTGTACTGGCACACGTTTCTACCAACACTTTACGCGGATTCAGATTATGAAATTCAATAAACTGCCGTGCTGCCAACCCAACCTCAGCAATCGTGCGATCTTGGCGCATTTGCCCGGCAGCAGCAATGGCGGCGCTATCTACCGCACGCCGCAGCGTACTGTAGCGCACAAACATCAGCGAAAAATCAGTCGTCAGGCCGACGAATGCCAGCAGCCCAACAAAACCCAACGCCAAGATGACGATAGATTGACCGGATTCGCCCCGTCTTAAGAAGCGTTTTGCCCAGCGTGATACACTCATCATACTCATCCCTATTGGTCTAACGGGAAATACGTTAATCGCGGCTCAACCGAAGGCACAGGGAACGCCGCCCATACATAGAGGGTGGTCTGATCGCTGCCGAGCGCGTTAAAAATAGGATTAAAAACGGCGAGATCTAGCAGGAGATCGTGCTGCCACCACATCTCCACCAACACCAGCCCTTGATTGGGCAAATACTGGCGCACATCGACTTGCGTCCCATCAGGATTAAGGCCAAAATTCGGATTACCCGCCTGCGCCGCTGCTAATTCATCGGGTGTCATCTGGAACTTCGGAAGCTGCATGAGTTCCTGAATCTCATAAATATCAAATTCCGACCCAAAGCAGTCGAATTCTTGCCCGTCTTTAGCCTCAATTCTGTGCTGCCCGGTATAAACAAACCCGCGCTGGCGCTCACGGAAGGTATAGCCATAAACATCGGCTGGATTTGCCCCGTCGCCACCACTAGGCACCCAGGCTGCCCCTTCTTGACGTGCCAATTCCAAAGGAATAGTCACTGTGCCTGTCGGAAGAGTAAATACGCGAGTCGTCAAATTTCGATCATTGACGTAATCGAAAGGATCACGCTCCACAGGCGGGTTAATCAGGTTACTATCGACATCAACATTGCACTCATTGGCATTAATCGGATAGCGTCCGACGACTACCGAGTCCCAAGTGTTATCCTCAAAATTATCGTTATCGACATAAGGCGTAAACGAGTCAAAATCAACATCGCCGTTGGTAGCAGGATCAATGTTGCCACCTGTTCCAAATGGGACACCCGTTACCGGGGCATTATGAACCGTCTGGATAGCAAAAACCGAGATCGCAATATCATCTACCGCAATCTCACCCGGAGGCAAACTATCTTGGAAGCGAATGGTCAACGGCTCCATCGAGTCGAGCATCGTACACAAAATAATGTTGTAAAAGCCCGGCACGAGGTCGAGTTGATCACACCGACGTACATTTGCGCGGCGATTTTGTGCCTCAGTAAGCGCTGGATCAACTAATGAGGCATCGCCCGAATCAATGGAACTGCCGCCTGTTTGTCCCGGTGGCAGTGAACTACCTCGGTTGTCCCAGTTTAGCGGGCTGAGGTCACCGGTCAGTACCGTGCCACGCCGCGCCCCGACTTTAGTTACCTCTTGCAGCGTGAGGTAATTGTTTGTGAGCCAGCCGATCTCCACAATGCCAGCGATCAGGACTAGGATCAAAGGCGTAATGAAGGCCATCTCAACGAGACTTTGCCCACGTTCTTGTTTCCCGTAGACTGCTGGCGTACCGTCGAGAATTTGCAAAATCTTTCGCGCTATTCTCCGCATTGTACGAACCTTATCAATTCTATCTGTTGACAATGAATGATTATTTACAGTGTCTCAATGATACCATAAGGGTTATGTGCGTAGACAAAAGGACTTGTAAAGAGATTGATAGGGTTTCCTACGGAATCTGTAATAGTAGGACGGTTTTCCTAGTCTTTATCAACAAACAGAGGGCTTACTTAAGCCCCCTGCCAAAAATCCCTTTATTCTTCTACATTTTAGACGGTTGAATCAGCGTATTCAATCTGCGCCCGAATTGCATATCCACGCCCATGCCGCGATTGAATAATGGCGGGATGATCGGGGTTATATTCCAATTTACGCCGTAAGTTGCGGATGTGGTTACGTACTAAAGCCGCGTCGCCCACTCCATCAGGATAATTCCATACCCCAGAAAGCAAGTCTTGGGTGGCGTGCCACTTTTGCGGCTGCTGACTGAGAAAGTTCAACAGATCAAATTCGATGCGTGTTAACAAGACTTCACGCGCATCAACAAAAACTTGAAAGGTCGCAGGCAAAATCCGCAGCCCCGGCATATCTTCAAGGACAAAATTGTTGGAGCGGCGTAAATGTGCCCGAATACGTGCTGCCAATTCTCGGACGGCAAATGGCTTACGAATATAATCATCCCCGCCGGATTCGAGCGCTTCCGCAACGGTATAAGGGGCATGTTGCCCGGTCATAAAAATGATGGGACGGTTAGCCGTCTCCCCATTTAAGCGCAGTTGGCGGCAGAGCGTAAGTCCATCCATACGCGACAAACCTAGGTCGATCAAAAATAAGTCTGGCGTAACTGTCTCCAATATCGCCAGCGCTTCCTGCCCAGAATGTGCTTTATAAACGCTGTAGCCGTCTTGGTCGAGCATTTGCTCCACCATACTCAGCACCGAGCTGTCATCATCAACAATCATAATTCGAGACATGGCATAATCCAGTCAATCAATTTCTATAGGAAAAGGTTGAAGTCATTATGACATGAATAGCATTGAAGGTGGTCAAAACTTTTATGAATTTTCTACAGGGGTATTAAGGCAAAGGCCTAGCAGAAATCGTTTACTTATAAAAAAGGTAAAGGAAATCCTCACAAAGGGTTTGCAAAGGGCGACGATTGTATCTTTTTACGCCGCCCGGAGAAATTAGGAGGACATCATATATCCAACGCCATGAATGGTGCGGATATACTTGCGCGTGGCATCTTTTTCAATTTTGGCGCGTAAATTACGAACATGCGCCCGCACGAGATCAGGATCACCCGCATCAGACGGATATTCCCATACCGCCATCAGCAGATGAGTCAGCGACAGCGCTTGGTCAACATGTTCCATAAAGTAACGTAAGAGTCGATGCTCGGTTGAGGTCAGTTGAATTATCTCTTCGCCCACATGCACTTGATACGTGTCCGAATCCAGCCGCATATTGCCGAGGCGCATCACGGCTTCACTCTCTTTTTCGCGTGTGCCACGCCGCAGCAGCGCACCAACCCGCGCCCGAAGTTCCTGCAACTCAAACGGCTTGATGACATAATCATCTGCGCCCGCATCCAACCCATCGACAATATCGTCGGTGCTGCCCTTCGCGGTAAGAAACAAAATAGGAAGCGATGTAAACCGGGCATCACGCCGCACTTGGGTACAGACCGCGATTCCGTCCATCTCTGGCATGATGATGTCTAAAATCATCAAATCAGGTCGCCCCGTCTCTAGGTAAGCCAACGCTCGTTTTCCCGAATTAACCGGCGTGACCTGATAATTCTCGCGCTGCAAAACACGCTCTATCGTCCCTAGTACTTCGGGATCATCGTCTACAGCCAATATGTGTGGCATATTCTGTCCCCATCTTAAGCCCAATTGAAAATAGAGATTTTACCCTAATTACAGTATCAAACGGTTTTAAAACGTTATTGTACTTCATTCTGGGCAATAACGGGTAAGCGCACAATAAAACTGGTATGATGCCCCGGAACGCTTTCCACATTGATCGTACCGCCGACATTTTCGACCACTTCTCGGCAAATATGAAGCCCAAGCCCAGTCCCTTCGCCAACCGGTTTCGTCGTAAAGAACGGGCTAAAGATTTGTGGACGGATATTTTCTGGAATACCGGGTCCATTGTCCCATACGACTACGTTGATGCACTTGCGTTCTGGGACGAAATAAACTTCAATGCCAATTTTTCCATCTTCCCAGCCAATCAGGGCATCATGCGCGTTCATCAATAAGTTCAGCCAAATATCATCCAGTGTCCCTTTAATCGCCAACACCGCAGGCAGAGGATCATCCGGCAAATTCGCAATAATCCGAATATTCGCTCGCTCAATGTGGGTTTGCATCAAGGAAAGAATCCCTCTGACGGTATCCACTACATCAACCATTTCGGGGATAGCATTGGGATCGTGCGGACGCGCAATCGCCAACAAACGACGTGCGACATTCGCCGCCCGCTTCCCAGCGCGATGAATTGCCGTCAGCGCAGAATAATTTCGGCTTGTCGGCGCTTCGTCCATCAGCATCAATTCGGTATCGACAATAATGGTCGTCAACGGATTATTGATCTGATGCGCCACCACCGCCGCCAACTCGCCCATTGCCGAAAGCCGCGCTGTTTGAACAAGACGTTCTTGGGTGTCTTTTAAGTCACGCAGACTTTTGCCAAGATCGCGCACAAGTGTTGAATTTTCCAGCGCGGTTGCCGCCTGGCCCACAATCGCCTGGGTGAGATGCGTTTCGCCTTCATTAAAAACACGACTGCGCTCGGTATCTGCGAAAAGAATAAGCCCTTCTACTTTGCCGCGCTGCACAAGCGGCACACCAATCACGGAGCGGCTGACGGCTTTATCCATCAATGATTTATAAGCCGCTGTAATCTTATTATCAGCACCTTGATAGACCAACGTTTGGCTTTGCATCGCGGCCAACAATTCCTGATGCTGGGTCAAATCCAGCACAGAATAAGGTGGCTCAAGCCACAACCCACTGCCAACCCGTGCCTGAATGGTGAGGGTCGCGCCCCCTTTAGCCAATAGCGAAAGATCGCACCAATCTGCCTCAGTCATCTGATTAATTTTGGCAGCCAGCCGATAAATATCCGCCGCATGAAACTGCTCATTTTGATTACTAAGATTAACCAGACATTCGATGCCAATATTACGCGCCCGTTGAATCATATCCGCAGGGGGCGGTTCATCGGGGGGATGCACAAAGAAACAGCGCAGCGCTCCGAGTACCTGCTTATCGGAACGGATCGGGATCATCAGCATCGCGGCTGCCCCGACCTGTTCTAGGTACATTTTCTCGTTAGACGTAACTGGATCATCCCGATTTAACCAGCGATGACGGTCATTTTCCAACGTGGCCTTAAGCATCGGCTGCCGCCCCAGTTCCATAACCGGGGCCTGCCCTGCCCGCCAGATCGAACGATGGTAACGGGCCAGCGTAGTGAGGCGGTTCCCGTCTTTATCCAATTTAAGGATTTCTGTGTAGCCCACATCAATCACATTCGCCAATTGTAAGCAAATCGTCGGGACGATTTCCTGCATCGACAGCGAGGCATTCATCACTTGGCTCGCCCCGACCAAGGTTTGCAATTCACGGGCGTGTTCGAGGCTTTCTTGATGGATGCGGGCGTTCTCGATGGCAATTGCCGCAAAAGAAGAGAGATTAATCAATAACTGCTGCTGATGCACATCAAACAGGTCTTTCTTGGTTTTGTTATTCACGCCAAGAACACCAATTGGTTTGCCTTTAACCAAAATCGGCACGTAAAGCAGCGAATTGACCAAATGCTCGGTCTTCACTTTTTGTGGGCCGCTTGCGCCAATTAGCACGGGCTGCCCTGTACTGAAGACTTCACCCGGCAGTGTGCCTTTTTCTTTCACACGGAAGTTACTGGCGATTTCGACATCAATGCCGACTTTGGCACGGAGGTACAAATCGCCATCTTCACCCGGCATGAGGATAAGACCTTCTTCAGCATTCGTTAAATGCCGCGCCGCCTCGACCACACGATTCAGCACTTCGGTTAAATCCAGCACTTCCGCCAGCGATTTGCTCAAGGCGAATAAAGTGCGGATTTCGTCCATCCGCCGCGAGAGAATATCGTCCTCGGCAGGTTGGTGCATAATCGGCATGACCCGCGTTGTCTCTGTGGGCGAGAGTTCCAGCGCTTCCATCACACTGTTTAAAATACTTTTTTGTTCCAGCGTCGTCACGATGGTATCTGCCAAACGATTAGCATGAACGGCATCTTCCGAATCCGCAGCAACCGCCACCATCGGAGTCCGTATCCCTTTTTGTACCAACGCATCAATCGTGCGTGACCCAGAGTGACGGTCAATCATAGCGACATCCACCAACAGCGCATCAAATTGGCTGTGTTGGATGGCATAAAAAGCCTCACGATGGTTGTAAGCACTCTGAACTAAAAATCGGCTCGGCGGCAGCGCTTGCTGCACCTGCTGGATAACATCAAAATCTCCAGCGATCAAAAGAATGGGATGGGCGTTTTCTCTTGCCATAATTTTTAACGTTTACTCAAACGATCTCGTCTTGCGGCTAAGTCATCTTCTATCGAGTTTGGGCTGACGGATGAAGTATCCTTATCCATGAGTGAGGTATTGATTTCTTCCTGAGCGCTTAAAAGATCATCCATTCCGGCAATCTTCTCGCGGGTATTCTTTAATACGTCCAAAAGCGGCGCGGCGGAATCCTGTATTGGTTGGGTAGATTGATTAGCCTGGGCATGTTTGGCCTCGGCAACCGCCATTTCCAATGCGCTCACGCGCTGAATTAAGTCTTGTGTTACCAATTGATGTTCCCGAAAATCCGACTCCGCCATGCGTAACCGCTGCTCGGAGCGCTTCATCTGGTCGATCAAATAACGCGCTTGGGCTTCGTTCCCCTGCCGCACAGCCTCATCCGCCTGACCATCAAGCCGGGCAATTTCATCTTGCACAGCAGCAACTTTAGCTTGCAGCGTCCCCTCGTAAGCAACCGCCTCATTGATTCGCTGATGCAGCGCCCCAAGTTCGCGGTCAATATTTTTTCCTAGCACAAAGGAACGCCGACGCGGATCGCTCGATTCTCCATCGCCGATCACATCATTGACGCTCGATTTAAGCAGTGTGTTGATTTTTTTAAAGAGATCACTCATATTACATCGATTCTACAACAATCTCATTTTCTTAGGCAAATATCAATTCGGGCAGAGTCTGTCCCAAGCCAATCTATAAATCTGCATCTTACCGCCGCCTGCATTCAAAGCAGTTCTGCCATTAGATTCAAAGAGCAGACAAAGACGATCATCTTCGGTTGACACCCCCGGTATCTGGTCAGGAAAAGCCATCAAGTACCGGACATCGCGCTCACGCATCACATCCCAAACCGCCTCAGTATCATAAATCGGCACAATCTCCAGGCTGACCAAACCGGCGATATCCAGAATAGGACGTTGTGCGAAATACCCGACAGCACCAATATCGTGTACGGCAAGAAGTTCTTCCGGCGGGATATTCGCAGCCATCCATTCGGCAGAAGCGACCATCTCTTCATTGATGATTCGCACATCCTGACGGTATATGGTGACTCCCAGTATACAACCAAAGTAAACGAAGGCCAAAACCGCCGAAAATGCCAGCGTGCGCGTCAAAATGCGACTTAGGGGAGATTTACGTCCATGCTGTGTTAACTGTGCTGTCCCCACCACACCAACGACGATCAATGCGGGGATGGCCGGAATGACATAACGCCCATGCTGATAAGACGCAGGCAGACGCGCCGCATATAGCGCAATCAAGCCGATAATCCAAAGTAACGGC
This sequence comes from Anaerolineae bacterium, assembly GCA_034437895.1. Classification (GTDB taxonomy): domain Bacteria; phylum Chloroflexota; class Anaerolineae; order Aggregatilineales; family Phototrophicaceae; genus JANRLJ01. The sequence goes on from DAOTTO010000480.1 coordinate 10,334, forward strand.
AGCAGAAAAAACAACGCACGTCGATTCTGACGGCTTTGCTGGAACATCGTTATCGTAAAATAAATGACCCCCGGCAGTAAAAGAAGCTGCCCGCCCGCGATAATCGGAATAAACATCAATAACAGGCGCTGTGGATAAGTCGTCATCTGGATAATCGGCAGATGTTGCGCGTACTTCGCATCAGCCGTCGCCGGGAG
>DAOTTO010000481.1:0-10830 GCA_034437895.1 Anaerolineae bacterium
TGCAACACGCGGAAACGGCTCGATTTGGTTGCGGATATGAGAACGAAAGTCAGAAGTCATGACGGACACTCCCTCGTCACACCGCTGGAATCTGCCAGCGCAGGTGAGCGCTACCGCTCAACCCGCACTGACGATGCAGAAGGGGTGACCGTCCAGCAATCCCGCGAGGGATAGGCGGGTGGTTCGGTGGTACTGCCTATAAGGTAGTGCCAGCGTACCTGCCCGCCGGTGCTGGACGGTGGGTGTCCCTCGCATCGTACACTCCCCGCGGGGCGGTAGTGCGAGGTGAATGGAGCGTGAAACTGCGACAGGAAACGGGGATGCCCATACCTTTGGAAGGGTGCATAAAAAAAGCGGTGTTGATCACACCGCTTTGTCATTATTGGCTTCACAAGATTTAGAAGGGAATTTCTTCTCACGCGGCTGCACCAAACAAACTATGTATTGAAAGTATCTTTGGTAAATTGCCCGGTTTTAGGGAATCAAATTCTTGACAAGATCAACTTGCACGATATAATGCAGTCCAAGATTAGTTCAAAACATCACAAGATCAAAATGAACCCACCTTTCGTAATCAGCATGTGTTGTATGTGCATCACAATTCCCACCCAACTCGGTTGTGGAACGATGGCGTTTGTATGACATTCTTCTGACACGTTGAGAATGCAAAATCACAAGCCCCAGCGCAAACCGCTGGGGTTTTTGTTTTAACTAAGGGAAAATGACATGCTAACAAGCGTACAAATTATGTGTTGTTGTATCACCATGAAGACTAGCGATCAGCATAGTCCGGCTTTGCTTGCGTAAGAGATGTACGTTCAAAAGCGCCAAGCCCCGGTCTAATGCACTGGGGCTTTTTTATTGGCTTGAGGAGGAAATGATGCACGACTTTGAAGCGCTCAATCAGACATTTGAGACAGGCAATCCCCAGGATGTATTGCGTTGGGCGGTGGAGACATTCGGTAGCCAACTGACCGTCGTCACCAGCTTTCAGCCGACGGGTATTGTTACCCTCCACATGCTCAAGAGCATAGCACCTGATACCCCAATTCTCACGCTCGATACAGGGTTGCTTTTCCCTGAAACGGTTGCGTTGATGGATACACTAGAAGCTCAGCTTAAGCTGAATCTTATTCGTGTTCGCCCTGAGCAAACCGTCGCGCAGCAGGCAGAAACGCATGGCGAGAATTTGTGGGAACGCGATCCTGATGCCTGCTGCAATTTACGCAAGACGCGCCCATTAGGACTTGCGCTTAATAATTACAGTGCATGGATTACCGGACTGCGGCGCGATCAGTCTGATGGTCGCAAGGCAACGCCGATTGTTTCATGGGATAACCGCAATAATTTGGTCAAACTTTCCCCTTTAGCGACATGGACGGAAGATATGGTGTGGGCCTATTTGCAAGCCTACGAACTCCCCTACAATGTTTTGCATGACCGTAATTACTTTAGTATTGGCTGCTGGCCTTGCACCCAGCCTGTTGCGCCGGGGGAGGATAAACGCGCCGGACGTTGGTCAGGAAGCGCAAAGACCGAATGCGGTATTCATTTTTCAACAACAGCTTTATCTTAACTTCATCTCAAGGAGAACCACTTTCATGACACAGGGATTCACGATTTGGCTCACAGGGCTTTCCGGTGCAGGTAAAACCACTAACGCTATCGCGCTTGAACAAGAACTGCGGGCGCGCGGTCTATTGGTGGAACGGCTTGATGGCGATACCGTCCGTGAGGGGCTAACACGCGATTTGGGCTTTAGCAAGGAAGATCGAGACAAGAATATCGAGCGCGTCACGTTTGTCGCCAAACTGCTTTCGCGTAATAACGTGGCAGTGATCGCATCGTTTATCTCGCCTTACCGCGAAGCACGCGAAAACGTCCGTCGCCAGACGACCAATTTTATTGAAGTGTACGTCAATGCTTCTGTGGAAGCCTGCGCCGCTCGCGATGTCAAAGGATTGTACGCAAAGGCATTTGCTGGTGAGTTGAAGGATTTTACGGGCGTGAATGACCCCTATGAAGCGCCAGAAAACCCCGAAATTATCCTTTATACCGATCAGGAAACCTTCGAGGAAAGTGTTTCGCGGATTATCGCGTATCTTGAGGAACGCGGTTTAATCCCACAAGTGCAGCCTAATCAATTACAACTCGCTTAAGGAAAAAAATGCCAACACCAATCGAACTGATTAATCCACATGGAGGCACACTGGTCAACCGCTTGCTAAGTGGGGAAGCCCGCCAAGCAGCGGCTGAACGTGCCAATGCTTTAGAGCAAATCGCTCTGAATGATACTAATCTCGCTGATTTAGAAATGATCGCAACAGGCGGCCTAAGTCCTTTGATTGGGTTTATGGGTCAAGCCGATTATGAGTCCGTCGTCCATAATTTGCGTTTGGCGAATGGCCTCCCTTGGACAATTCCAGTCACTTTAGCAATTTCCCAAGAACAAGCGGCGACTATTCGCGTGGGGCAAGAAGTCGCTCTGACGGAAAACGGGCGCACACTTGCTCTCTTGGAAGTACATGAAAAGTATGTTTATGACCGCGAGGTAGAAGCGTTCCACGTCTATCGTACTTTGGAAACGGCGCATCCCGGCGTAGCGCGACTGTATCGTCAAGACGAAGTATTGTTGGGTGGGGAAGTGCATGTGATTGATCTACCTTCACGCGCCAGCGCTGAATTTACCGATATTCGTTATACACCTGCCCAAACACGCCAGATTTTTGCCGAGCGCGGCTGGCGAAGGATTGTCGGCTTCCAGACGCGTAATCCTATCCATCGCGCTCATGAGTATATCCAGAAAACCGCGTTGGAAATTGTCGATGGCTTGCTGCTGCATCCGCTGGTGGGCGAGACTAAATCTGATGATATTCCGGCTGATGTGCGCGTAGAAAGTTATCGCGTCATCCTCGAAAATTACTACCCCGCTTCACGGGTGTTGCTGGGTGTGTTCCCGGCGGCGATGCGTTATGCGGGGCCGCGCGAAGCGATCTTCCACGCCATCGCCCGTAAGAATTATGGCTGCACCCATTTCATCGTTGGGCGCGATCATGCCGGCGTAGGCAAATACTATGGCTCCTATGACGCGCATCATATCTTCGACGAATTCACGCCAGAGGAAATCGGCATCACGCCGTTATTCTTTGAGCATACCTTCTACTGCAAAAAGTGCGGCGCGGTGGTCAGTCTAAAAACCTGCCCTCATGACTCCAGCCATCATGTCGTTTTAAGCGGTACGCAAGTGCGTGAACTGCTGGCGCAAGGTGAACTACTCCCAGAAGAGTTTACCCGTCCCGAAGTCAGCCGGGTGCTGATGCAGGGCATACAAGTACAAGAAAGGGCATAAATGATTCTCTATATCGACTATAGAACTATCTCAGAACTGCCACTTTCCCGCGAGATGATTTGTTGTTGCCGCGAAACCTGTTGTTGTCGCATGTAACTGCTCGTTGGTTAGCTTGGTCAGCCTGTTTTATGTCTATTTTGATCGTATAAAGAGGAATCTCATGAACCGTAACTTGGTAAGTCGTATTGTTCTGGTGGCTTTCAGCCTATTGCTGCTCACTTTTAGTTCCGTTAGCGCACAAGATGCGCCCCCGCCTGTCACACTTACGCTGGTGGCTTATGCCGTCCCGCGTGAAGCGTATGGTGAAATCATCCCACTCTTTCAGACTTATTGGCTGGAAGAAACAGGGCAAACGGTAAGATTCCTAGAATCGTATCAAGGTTCTGGAACACAGTCCCGTGCCGTCGCTGGTGGTTTTGAGGCCGACATCGTAGCGCTGGCGCTGGAACCGGATGTCACGCGGCTTGTGGAGGCGGGACTCATTAGCCCAGAGTGGAAAGAAAATAATCCGTATCAAGGCGTCGTTACCGACCGGTGGTTGTTATTGCCACGCGTGAGGGGAATCCGTTAGAGATCACCGATTGGGCTGATTTGGGCGCTGAAGATACTGAGGTCATTACGCCTAACCCGGCAGCGGTGGTGCGCGGTGGAATATTCTGGGTGCTTATGGCGCGGCGCGGCGTGGATTTGTCGAGGGCTACGAAGCCACTGACGAGGGTGGCATACAGTTCCTGACTGACCTTATCACCAATGTCGAAGTTTTAGATCGTGACGCACGCGAGAGCTTCTTGACGTTTGAGCGCGGCATTGGCGATGTTGCTATCACCTACGAAAACGAATATTACGCTGGCGTAAAAGCGGGCGGTGAATATGATGTTGTTTACCCACGCTCGACCATTCTGATCGAAAATCCAATTGCGATTGTCGATACCTATGTTGATTTACACGGTACACGCGAAGTGGCTGAAGCATTTGTGCAATTTTTGTGGACGCAAAATGCTCAACGCATCTTCGCAAGCAACGGCTTCCGTCCGGTTAATCCGGTAGTTGCGGCAGATTATGGTCTGGATGTTGAATTACCCGCTGATCTTCCAGAAGAAACTGTCACGGTTGAGATTAACCCGGACATTACTTTTCCAGCAGTCGAAGACCTCTTCACTATTGAGGAATTCGGCGGTTGGGCAGAGGCGCAACCTGCCTATTTTGGTGAAGAGGGCAGTATCATCCGGCTGATTACCGAAATAAAAGGATCGTAAGTCTCCCATGACAGATTTCCCGCTTCCCATCCGTAGCGAGATTTCTGCAAACCTTCCCTAAGCATCGTATGGTGCTTGGGGGCTGCGTTTTGCCGCGATCAGCTATCTTTTTGCCTTTATTGCGGTGCCGATTTTGGTCATTTACGTGCAAGGTTTGCGCTTTGGGCTAGACACATTTATCGAGAGCCTAACCCGCCCAGATACGGCAAATGCGATCCGCCTAAGCGTATGGACATCGGTAGTGATGACCATCATCAACACAATTATGGGAACACTTACGGCTTATGTGCTGGTTGTCTATCGTTTTCCCGGCAAAAAACTGTTTAATCTATTGATCGACATCCCGTTTGCGGTTCCAACGTTGGTCATTGGGGTAATGCTGGTCTTAGCTTATGGCCCGCAGACATTTCTGGGCGCGTTTTTTTCGGAGCAGTTTGGGATCCGAGTCGTCTTTGACACACCGGGTATTGTTCTTGCGCTCTTATTTGTGGGCTATCCTTTTGTTATTCGCACAGTGCAACCTGTTCTACTCCAGATAGAGGCTAACCAGCAAGAAGCTGCACATACCCTCGGCGCATCACCTTGGACGACATTTTTCCGCATTATCTTACCAGTGCTGCGTCCAGCAATTATCACCGGTGCGCTGCTGAGTTTTGCGCGTTCATTAGGCGAATTTGGCTCGATTGTTATCATATCGGGCAATATTCCCATGCGAACACAAACGGCTACTGTGTATATTTATACACAGATTGAGGAGGGGAATATCCAAGCCGCGAGTGGTGCTTCGGCTGTACTGCTTTTTGTTTCTTTCGCGGTCACGATTGGGGTCGATATTTTTCTGCGGAGGCAACATGCGTGAGTTAACGCCGCGTTCTTTTCCTGCTTTGGCGCTCATTTTTATCGTCGTCGCTTATGCGCTTATTCTACTCGTTGTTCCATTTGTCACGATGCTGCAAGGGGCGCTAGGCGATGGGCTTGCACCTGTTCTAAAAACATTCGGCGATCCGGCAGTGCAGCACGCGCTTCTGGTCACATTTATCTTATCAACGATAGCCGTGTCGATTAATGGTGTATTTGGCCTCGTTACGGCTTGGGTTTTAGTGCGCCATCGTTTTGTAGGAAGAAGATTCTTCGACTCGTTGGTAGATATTCCGTTTGTGTTTGCCACGCCAATAGCTGGTTATGCGGTTATCATCATGTTCGGGCGGGGGGTGGTTTGCGCCAACCATTATCCCGATTGTGTTCGCGTATCCAGCCATTTTGCTCGTCAAAATTTTTGTTTCCTTACCCTTTGTTACCCGCGAGATTCAGCCTGTACTCGGCGCATTAACGCCCGAATTTGAAGAGGCAGCCTACACGCTGGGCGCAAGCCGTTGGACAACTTTTCGCCGCATTATCTTGCCCGAAATTTGGACGGCGCTGTTATATGGCATCGTTTTAACTTTCGCACGTATGATTGGCGAGTTTGGCGCGGTTTCGGTTGTGGGTGGTGCTTTAGAAGGTTACACCGAAACAGCGACCACTTTTATTTTCCGTGCTTTGAAAGATCGTGATGATACAGGTGGCTACAGTGTATCGGTGCTGTTGTGCATCATCTCGGTCATCATCCTAGTGGTCATGAATCAATTGAAAAATCGCTTTGTCGATGACGCGGACAATCGATAATACGGATAAAGGGTAAACCTCCATGTCAATCATTTTGAACCAAATCAACAAGTCTTATGGATTACAACATGTCGTGCGCGACGTGTCACTGCATATTGAAACGGGTGAATTATTTGTGCTGTTGGGCGCAAGCGGAAGCGGCAAGAGTACGCTGCTGCGACTAATCGCTGGCTTAATCGATGTGGATGCTGGAACGATATTGCTCAACGGAAATGATGTAACACACCTCCCGCCGCAAAAACGCGAAACGGGATTCGTTTTCCAAAATTACTCGCTGTTCCGCCACATGACCGTCGCACAAAATATTGAATTTGGCCTGAGCATTCGTCGCTATGCGCGAATTGACCGTCAGCAGCGCGTTCATGAACTCCTAGAATTAATCGGTTTGCCGGATTATGGAAAGCGGATGCCGAATCAGCTTTCGGGTGGACAGCAGCAGCGCGTCGCGTTGGCACGAGCGTTGGCCTATGACCCCAATGTTCTGCTAATGGATGAGCCATTCGGCGCATTAGACGCGAAAATTCGCACCCAACTTCGTCAAAATTTACACGAAATCCAAAAGCGCTTGGGTATCACGGCAATTCTGGTTACGCACGATCAGGAAGAGGCATTTGAAATTGCAGATCGCATCGGCATTATTGACCAAGGGCGACTTTTAGAAGTTGGTACACCGAGCGAACTCTACCGCCGCCCACAACATCGCTTTACGGCAACATTTTTGGGTAGTGTGAATTTGCTCAATGCCAGTCGCAATGGGACACAGGTTTACGTTGGCGATTCGTCACTTCCAGCGCCCGCCGGAACCGATTATTTATCGGGACAACAAGTAGAGTTGTTAGCTCGCCCGGAAGAAATCGCGCTGTCGCTAACGCCCAACACTGCACAAGGACACGTTATCGGTACAGGTATTATAGAAACGCTCGCTTTTGCGGGGCCGATGCAGCGCATCACAGTACGTTTAGATAAAGGCGAAAACAAGCAATTGCTAACGGTTTTGCTCTCGCCAGGAGAATTACGAAATGCAGCCTTACAACTGCGGCAGCAGGTTTGGGTAAGTCTAAAGGATTTTCATCTCCTGCCACAAACGCAGCCTGCCTCTACTAAATAAAATTTAAACGCCACTGTAAGCACTAAAGCCGCCGTCTACAGGTACGACGATTCCAGTGACGAAGCGCGAAGCATCAGAAACCAGCCAAAGCAGCGTACCGATTAGGTCATCCGCTTCACCGAAGCGTCCCATAGGGGTATGGTTGATGATTTGTTGTCCGCGCTGCGTGAGATCGCCGGTCTTCTCGTCAATAAGCAGAAAACGATTTTGATCGCCTAAGAAAAATCCGGGCGCAATCGCGTTCACGCGGATTTTCGGGCTGTGTTCCGTCGCCATATAAACCGCCAGCCATTGGGTAAAGTTATTGATAGCGGCTTTCGCGCCGCCGTAAGCGATCACACGAGTCAAGGGGCGGAAAGAAGCCATTGAAGACACATTGAGGATAATGCCCTCACCTTGCACGGTCATTTGCTGACCAAAAACCTGTGATGCTAATACGCTGCCTGTAAAATTGAGGTTAAACACCCATTGCAGCGCATCTGCCGGGAGATCAAAAAAACTGCGTTGGTTGCTCAACGTAGTGGCATCAGGGCGATTGCCGCCCGCGCCATTGACCAGAATATCAATCCGACCATAAGCCGCCATGACGGCTTCTAAGGCGATTTGGAGTGAGGCTTTATCCAGCACATCGCCTTGAATGCTCAAGGCTTTGCCGCCGGACTGCTCAATTTCCTGCGCTAGAAATCGGGTATTGGCTTCTGTGCGGGCAAGGAGCGCCACCGTCGCTCCGGCTTGCGCTAATCCTCGCGTCATGGCAGCGCCGAGGGCACCCGTCGCGCCAGTAATAACCACCACTTTTCCTGTTAAGTCAAAGAGATTATTGGATGTCATAACCTAACTTTCCTGATTCAAAAAACGATTCAATTTGAGGACTGTAAATCGGTTGCGTAAATAGTGACCATAGGTGAATCCAACGCTGATTTCGTCGTCGCGCAGTCCGAGCGATACGGCTTCTGTTACGCCACCTGCCTGTTGTAAATAACTTTGGATTTCATCGGGTGCAGGTACAGTGGCGGCAATTGCTTGAATGTCGTCCCAGTTTTCGGCGATCCGGCGTTTTATTGAATCAAACGTTTCCGATGTCATAGCGATAAATGGCTGATGCTCACGAATGACTTCTTCCGCTAATGCTCCATAGCCTTTTTGAATGATGACTTCTTCTTGTCCTTGAGAGGGCAGTGTGGCTGCCTCTAAACAATCGAGCATAGTTTGCCTGCTCATCGCACGAATCTTTGCATAGTATGCTGCGGCATGAATCAGCGCGAAGCCGACTTTTGCACCATGTAACGCTGCGGGGCGCTTTTCCTGCAAAAGTTTCATCTCCCAATAATGCGAGGCATGATGTTCTGTTCCCGATGCAGGACGCGAATTGCCAATATCCAACATGCACAACCCTGATTCGATCAAGGCTTCCATTAAATGGCGCACCCCTTCTTCAGAACGTTGGCTGATTGCTTCAGTATGCTGGATGCAGCGCTGAACGGCGGCTTGTGTCCGCTTGTAAATGGTTTCGTCAAAGGGTTCATCCCATAATAATGCACCTAACCGCCAATCCGCCAATGATGTAAATTTGCCGATCATATCCCCATATCCGGCAGCAATCAATTTTTGCGGCGCGTTACAGAGTGTGTCGAGATCAGCGAATAAGGCGATAGGGGCTTGTGCGGAGAAAGTTTGCTTTACCCCATTGATGACCAGTGGTGCGCCGATGGAGGTAAATCCATCTACTGAGGGCGCAGTCGGCAAAGAGATAAATGCGCGTCCGGTGCGGTGACTGATAAAGCGGGTGATGTCGGTAATGGTACCAGAGCCGACTGCCAGAAATGTCGATGCGCCGATGGGTGCATGAATCAGCGTTTGGACAAGATAATGCTCATCGGCGATAATTTCCTCGCCTTTCAGGATGATGCTTGCGACCTCGCGCCCTTGTTTTTTTAACGCATTTTCCACGCTTTCGCCGAGGGCTTGATAGGTATGCCTATCTGCAATAAGCGTAAAATGACCAAGCTGCTCCATTTCGCAATAGTCGATCAATTTGTGGGTCGCATTTTTCCCGACATAAATAGGTTCAATTAGGAGCATAGTTGTCTCATTGATTTTGATGCGCTTTCAGCTTAGGGAATGATAACGCAAAACTGAAAAATGTTGCGATTTATGGTTTTGGTTTTTGAAAGAGCAGTGTGCTTGACGGTACATTGCTGGCATTTGTGGCTCCCGCAAAGTAAAATTGCAGCCCGTAGCACTTTAGCTTTATGAAATTACTGAACTCAGGAGAAGGTTTAATGAAAAGGCGTATGTTATTTTTTGTCCTCGCGTTGATATTGTTGGCGTTACCGTTAGGTTTCTCGCTAGTTTCTGCTCAAGATGCACCCACAATCGCTGTCTTAACCCCTTATTTGGCACAGCCGGGGACACAGTTTATGGTAGAGGCATTCCAAGCCGCTGCCGAAGAAAAAGGGTGGACGGTGAACGTTGTGGATACGGCAGGCGATATTGCCGCGCTTAACAGTAGAGTACAGGATGTCGTCACGCAGGGCGTGGATGCCATCGTCATCAATGTCGATCCGACACAAGTTCCGGCGCTTTCCGAAGCGAATGATGCGGGTATCCCGGTCTTTGGTATGGACGCAGGCAGCGTGCCGGAAGTTGTCGTGAATGTGACCAGCAACGGTTACGCGATGGCGGCTGAAACAGCCACCTATATTATTGATCGTTTGAATGGGGTAGGGCGCGTTGTTTTGTTTGAGTTCCCACCTTATCCGCCTGTACAGAAGCGTGGTGTCATCGCGGAAGCCATTTTCGGCAATACGCCCGATATTGAAATTGTAGATACCGTTGTGCCAGACGTAACCGACGGCGGTATCGCGGATTCACGCGCCCGTATGGAAGCGATTCTCGCAGCCAACCCCGATGCAGGCAGCATTAGCGCAGTATGGGCGGCATGGGATCAACCCGCGCTGGGTGCGTTGCAGGCGATTGAAGCTGCTGGTCGTGAGGGTGAAGGTATTATCATCGTGGGGATTGATGCCAATCCACAAGCGTTGGATGCGATTGCCGCAGGCGGAAATTTTGAAGCATCTGTCGCGCAGGACTTCAATGGCATTGGCAGCACGGTTGCCGATCAAATTGAGATGTATTTAGCGAATGGGTCGCTCACGCAGCGCACTGTGTATGTGCCGACCACGTTGGTGACAGCCGCTAATGTCGCGGATTTCCTCGCTCAAGGTGAGTAATAACCATATTCGTATAGTCACTAGAAGCAAATGAATTAAGAAGGCGACGGAGTAGTTTTTAGCCGTCGCCTTACCATTTATTAAAAACGGAGAAAATAACAAGATGGGGGCAGTTCAAACTGAGGGAAAGCGCAAAATAATTTCCTCTGGACGAATGACATGGGCGCGTGGGTTAAGGACTTTCGGCACGTTGATCGGCTTTCTCATCATTGTTGGTGT
>DAOTTO010000482.1:0-3701 GCA_034437895.1 Anaerolineae bacterium
GCGTAACAATTACGCTGGCGATTCCGGGCTTTTTTCGGGATGTGTTTAATGATGAATTGGTCGCGGATTTCGAGGCCGAGAACCCCGGCATTCGCTTATCGATTGTCAATAGCAATACCTTTAGCGTCCCGACGGCTGCATCGGACATCAATGCCCATTTAGATGCTGTGCGTGATTATGTCAGTACGGCGGATGTGGTTTTAGTGAGCAGCGCCGGCAATTTTCTGTCGCCTGCCGCCACACAAGCAGGCTATTACCTCAATCTCGCGCCGATTGTCAGCTTGGATACGGCGATTGATTCGGCTGATTTTTATCCGGCAGTGTGGCAAGCCTTTCAGTGGGATCAGGGTGTGTGGGCGCTGCCTGTTTCGGAAGATACCCTCCTTTTGACGTATGACGCAGCGGCCTTTGATGATGCGGGTTTAAGCTATCCTACGCCGGAGTGGACGGTTGCCGAGTTCGATGCTGCCATCCGTGCTTTGACGCAGCGTGATGCGAATGGGGGGGTCAGTATCCCCGGTTTTAGTTTAGATGACAGCTATTTCGGCGCGGTCTTCTTTCGGGGCTTGGTAGACAGCGGCCTCTATAACCCCAACAACATCCCCAACGGGCCGCAGTTCGCTAGGGCGGATGTGGAAGTTTTGGCGGATACATGGTTCCAACTGCAAAGCGAAGGCATGATCGGGCAAAATAATCCCGATTCGCCGTTGAAGATCGGCAGCGCTTTTGACTTGGTGCAGATCACGACAGAAGACACGCCGGATGAAGCGGTTTTGCTGCCGGGTAACACGGGCGGGTTAGATGTGCAAGGTTTCGCAGTCAGCGGGGGGACACTCTATCCTGAACAAGCCTATGCCCTTGCTAGCTTCTTGACGACTCGTGCTGATGTCGCCGCGACGATTGGGCAGACCGCCGCCCGTCAGAGTTTAGCTGGATTAAGCGGCGATGATACAAACACAAACTTTAATCTGCCGGAAGATGTTAGAGCGCTCGTGCTTGATGGCGTTATCAACGGCACTTCGCCGTCGGAACTGCGCTTTTTCGATTATATGGACACGGTTTTTCAGCGGATGCTGGCGGAAAATCTCGATGCGTTCTCTGCGTTGCAATTGGTGGAGGTGGATGCCATCGCCGCACAGCAAACCGCCCTTGACCGTAAAGAGACCGACATTATCGCTGTCGCAACGCCTGTGCCAGAAACGACGTTGGCTTCCGGTGAAGTGGCGCTCAATTTTGGCTACGGCTCATTTGCTTCCCCGCTGCCGAATCAAGAACAGTGGGATAACCTCATCGCGGATTTTACTGCAAATGACCCGCAAGTCGGGGCGATCAATTTTGATGTCGGGTTTGGCGCATTTCAGTTTAATACAGCGGTTGACCAATATGACTGCTTTTACCTGCCTTATAACGCAGTTCCCGGCGGCGATGTAACACTGCTGCTGAGTCTCGACCCGTTTGTGAGCGCCGACCCGACGTTTGATCGCAATGGCTTTGTCGGCAATACGCTCACGCAGGTTCAGCGCGACGGACGCATTTATGCCATGCCGATCACGGTTGAGCCGGATATTATGCGTTACGATGCGGCGCAGTTTAATCAGGTTGCCGCGCCGCTGCCTTTCGCGGGCTGGACGGTGGACGAATTTATCAACGCTGTGCAGCTTATTAAGCTCAACCCGGAAGACCCCGCGCCTTTCGTCGGCAGCAGCACGGGGGGCAATGATCTGCTGATTCTGATCGCGGCATTTGGTGGCCTGCCGATTGATTCTCGCGGTGATCTGATAGTTTACGACTTCACCAATCCCGCCAATGTAGACGCGATTCGGCAGGTGCTTGATCTGGCGAAAGACGGCTATCTCCGTTATGACCGCCGCTTGGGGGATATTCTGAATGCCTTCAACTTTGGGAATGCTGAACAGCCCGCCTCGGCGCTGTATGCAGATACCTTGAGCGTGTTGAATTTCGCGGCGCTTTCAGGAAGTGATGATTCGGAACAGACGGATACGTATCTCCCCACGACGTATCCACGCGGCGCACAGTATTCTGCTGGTTCCTACACCATCGGTACGGCTTATATCAGCGCGAATTCACAAAACCCGGAAGCGTGTTATCAGTGGATCAGCACGTTTGCCAATGCGCCGGATTTATTCACTGCCATGCCTGCTCGCCGCGCATTAATTAACGACCCGGCGACTATCGCCGCGCAAGGGGAAGACCTGGTCACGCTTTATAATGAGGTTGACCGCATCCTGCAAGACCCCAACACGATTATTTTGCCGTCGCTGTTTGATGCCGCCAGCGCTCCGCAGGGCTTTCTGGCGCAGTTGTGGCTTTTCCAAGCCTTCGATACGTATGTCCTCGATGATGGGGATTTAGAAGCCGGCCTGCGCGACGCACAAAATTATGCAATCACCTTCCAGGACTGTATATCGACTGTGCCGCCGTTGGATAATAGCAGCGACGAGGCACAACAAGCCTTCATTGATGGCTTTGCCGACTGCGCCCGTCAGGTCGATCCGCGCCTCGCACCAATTTTGGATTTGATCTCCAGTTAAATCCAGAAAAATCATGTTCTATACAGGGAGCAAGTTAAAATTTTGCTCCCTGCTCCTCTTTATATCCTATTGTGATAATTTTTTTAGTCTTTTTTGCGTTGTTTGACGGCGCTCTTGCATTACACTGAATTAAGTCCATCTTTACACTGCTTTTTAGCTTCCATCATTTTTCAATCTATCTCGATTGGGCTATCTCTTTTTCTCGTTTAATAGGAGTAAACCCATGCGTTCGACAAAATTCAATATCGCTGTTTTGATGTCAATATTTATTGTGATCCTTGCAGTTGGCCTGAGCATCACGCTTGTTGCTCAGGAAAGCACACCAGAGTCTCCGATGGGCGATTCGGATATGATGGATATGATGATGCAGGATGGGTCGTGTCCTGAAGGCATCGCTTCTATCGCTCTAGAGCGAATGTCTGCGATGATGGACATGGACATGGAAGCCACTGATGAAGCCATGATGGAAGCGACGGATGAGGCTATGATGGAAGCCACTGACGAAGCCATGATGGAAGCCACCGACGAAGCCATGATGATGACTTCCCACTGCTTGTACGCTGAACTCAACGGTGCGAATGAAGTTCCCGGTCCCGGCGATGAAGACGGTTACGGGGTTGCGTTCTTGGAATTCAACAGCGAAACAGGCGAACTTTGCTACGATGTCGCCGTCGCGAATATCACCCTTCCAGCCGCCGCCATGCACATTCATGTAGGTGAAGCTGGCGTTTCTGGGGATGTCGTTGTGCCTTTCGATACCGCGCCGGATGCGGATGGGCTCGCCAGCGGATGTATGGCTGCCGTCGATATGATGCAAAGCCAGTCGATCGTTGATGACCCTGAAGGTTTTTATGTCAACGTCCACACCTCCGACTTCCCAGATGGTGCGGTACGCGGACAGTTGACCAATTTGTACGACCTCATGATGACGAATCCTGACATCATCCGTGATATGCAGCTGGAAATGACCCCGGAATCTACTCCGGCTGGCTAACTATTATCCTATAACAACCTCAGTTTTGGATAGTTCACTTTGATTAACTTTTATGATGTCCTCATCCCCCGACCCCTTCTCCATTGCATGGCGAAGGGGAGAAAAACGGCTCACAATGGTTCTTTAAGTCCCCTCTCTACGAAGTGGGGAGGGGA
>DAOTTO010000483.1:0-29053 GCA_034437895.1 Anaerolineae bacterium
TTGCCACAAGTTTCACAGATTGCCATGACAAGCCTCAAATTTTATTTATTAGACTGCGAAAGTGCATGTTACCATGCGGATATGGCGCTTTCAAGGGCTTGCATCGTCGCAATAGATTAGGTGTTAGACTTTTTATAAGTAGAAGTTACGTAATTCAGAGTATTTAGTTTTTAGTTACTGACGTTACTCAGCCGCCGCTGTTTCTGCCCTCACCCCCGGCCCCTCTCCCTAGGGCGAGGTGAGGCAAACGCACAGCGTATCTCAAAGTCCTTCTCCCTCATGGAGAAGGACTTAGGATGAGGGCTAACTGCAAGTAGACCGATGTAAGTAAATGGAAAAAGATTTAACCACTGAGGATACAGAGAACACAGAGATTTAGCTTCAAATTCTTGGTGTTCTAGGTGTCGTCGCTGCGCTTAGGTGGTTCAAAAAATTCCAATTATTTATCGAGGATTACTATAAGGACTATAAAGTAACAACTTCTACCACAAAATTTGGTCAACTGCGTAAGCCTTTATAAGAATACCTTAAGCGAGTTAATGATGGTTGTCGAAATTAAAAGACAAGTGTGTGATGGTCACAGCTTAAAATGGTTGGTTGCCGCTGGTTTAGCTTGGCTGGAACAACATCAAGCGCGGGTGAACCAGATGAACGTTTTTCCCGTGCCGGATGGTGATACGGGTACGAATATGCGGCTGACGATGCAAAAAGCCTACGATGCAGTGGCGCAGATGGATGAAGCGCATGTTGGCATCGTGGCGCAGGGTGTAGCACAAGGGGCGCTGCTTGGGGCGCGGGGAAATTCTGGCGTGATCCTTTCGCAGCTCTTGCGTGGCTTTGCGGAAGGGTTGCGTGGACAAGAGGTGTTTGACGCAAAAATATTTGCTTATGCTTGCCAGAGAGCGGTTGATTCTGCTTATAAAGCGGTGATTCAGCCAGTCGAGGGAACAATCCTCACAGTGGCAAGAGAAGCCGCTGCTGTGCTGACGGACTACGCAGCCGCGAATAACGATCTTAGCGGCGCATTTGACCGATTGGTAGAGGTGGCTCGTGCCGCTTTGCAAGAAACGCCAGAGATGATGCCAGTACTCAAGCAAGCGGGTGTGGTCGATTCTGGCGGGGCGGGTTTGCTGTATATTTTGGAAGGGATGCAGCGCTTATTACGGGGCGAGACGGTTACGTTTTCTGAGAAGCCTCAAGTTGATGAAACGATACCCTCTAGCAATTGGCAGGAAGCACTGGAACCAGGAAGTGCCGAGGGTTACGGATACGATGTCCAGTTTTTGATGCGCGGCGCGGATATGGATGTTGAGGTGGTGCGCGAGACGATTGACGCGATGGGGTGGTCAACATTAGTCGTGGGCGATTCTACGCTTATCAAAGTCCATGTGCATGTCAATGATCCCGGAGAACCACTGTCTTACGCTATTCGTTCCGGCGCACATATCGACGATATTGTGATAGAAAATATGCAGATTCAATATCAGCGCTATGTCGAAAATCGTCTAACGCGGGAGGGCGCATCCTTGCGCCAGGTAGAAGGCGTGGCGGTAATCGCGGTTGCCAGCGGCGAAGGCTTAGAGACGTTATTTTATGAGGGGTTAGGCGCGGCGCGGGTGATTGCTGGCGGACAAACGATGAACCCCAGCACAGAAGATTTCTTGGCAGCGATTGATTCCGTCCCGAATGAACACATTATTTTGCTGCCGAACAATAAAAATATCGTGATGGCGGCGCGACAGGCGGCAGCTTTGGCGCGGGGTAAGCAGGTGCATGTCGTACCGACGACGACCCTGCCGCAGGGGATTAGTGCGCTGTTGGCGGTGCTAGATATAAAGGCAGAAGGCGACGTAACGGTTGTGCTGGATGCGATGATCGAGGCGGTTGGACGGATAATCACGGGGGAAATTACGACGGCAACCCGCGATATATCGCTCGATGGGCTGGCTGTTCAGCAGGGACAAATCATTGGGTTATTGGAAGATAAATTGGTTGCGGCTGGCGATTCGATCTCGCATGTGGCCTACGAAGTGCTGAATAAAGCTAGGGCATACGAATACGAACTCGTTACGGTATACTATGGGGATACGATGAGCGAGGTACAAGCGCAGATATTGGTTGATGAACTTTCTGCGTTATTCCAAACGCTGGATTTTGAAATCGTCGCGGGTGGACAACCGCTTTACCCGATTATATTGAGTATCGAATAATTTATGGTCAATGTTCATATTGTCACGGATAGCGGCGCACATTTCGCCAGCGCCCAGTTTTTGCAGCAGCATCCGGTGACGGTTGTTCCCAACAAACTGACGATAAATGGCAAAATTTATCGTGAAGGCATCGACTTAAGCCCAGAAGAAGCGCTAAAGTTGATTGCTAACCAGCCTAAAGCGCCGATTGTGACGTTACCTACTGCGGCGGACTACGGCGAAATTTATGGTCGGCTGGCGAGAGATTATGATGGGGTTATCTCGATTCATGCCTCGCGGGAAATTTACCCAAGCTGGCAAAATGCCCGTGTCGCGGCGCAGCAGATGGTCGGATCGTGCCAGGTGGCGGTGATCGATTCGCAAACTTTGGATGCGGCGCAGGGAATGTTGGTGGCTGCGGCTGCGAGGGCGATTAAGCAAGAAACGACATTTGAGGATATGGTGCGGGTGGCGCGCGGCGCGGTTGACCGTCTTTATTCCATTTATTGTGTGGAATCACTCGATTTTCTGCTGCAAAACCAGATCATGACCCCTTCCCACACAATTTTGGGGACGATGCTGGGCATTAAGCCATTTGTGACGATTGAAGATGGCAAGTTGATGCCGATTGAAAAAGTCAAAACTCGTGGACAAGCGGTAGAACGATTGGTCGAATTTGCTGTAGAATTTACAGAAGAAGAAATCGAGGATGTGCTGATTTTACAGCATCGGGCGGCGATCAGCGAACAAACACGCGGGCTGCAAGATCGGCTGGCGCTGGAATTCCCGGAACGGCGGTTTCCTTACGCGATTTATGGGGCGACACTGGCGGCATTAATCGGGGCGGATGCGGCGGGAATGGTCATCCTTGAACGTGAAGTGGACGAAATAGACAATGACTTTTAAGAAAATTAAATTTGCGACTGACAGTGTGTGTGATATTCCCAGCGAATTAGCGGCAAAATGGGCTATTACCGTTGTCCCGTGCTTCGTCAATTTTGGGGGGCGCAGCTACGCCGATGACGGTGTTGAGTTGGTGCGCGAAGATTACTATAATCAACTTCCCGCCATGAAAGAAACCCCCACAACTGCCGCTATGCCGCCGGAAATTGCACGATTGGCTTTAGAACAGGCTTTTACGGGCGCGGATCATCTGATTGTGATTACGACTCCCGCTAAACTCAGCGGCATCTATAACGCGATGCGGCTGGCGCTGCAAGGGTTTCCGGCTGACCGCGTGACATTGATCGACAGTGGGCAATTGAGCATGGGGATCGGGTGGCAAGTGTTGGCCGGGGCGGAAGTGGCGGCGGAAACTGGCGATATTCAACAGACGATTGAAGCGATTTATCGTGTGCAAAAGCATCAAAGCGTGTATGCCAGCCTTGCCACGCTGGAATTTTTACGCCGAAGTGGGCGGGTGAGTTGGGCGGCGGCGAACATTGGGGCGCTGTTGCAAATTAAGCCAGTGGTGCATGTGTTAGAAGGCGATGTCTCCGCGACGGCGCGTGTTCGCACGTTTGGGCGAGCGCTGGAGGCATTGGCGACCTTAGTACGCGAACAGGGTGAAATCGATAAATTAGCGCTTTTGCACGTAAATAATCCTGCTGCGTTAGAGACACTGCGCGGGATGCTGCGGGACGTGCTGCCGCCAGAGACGATCACCGGCATGATTGGCCCCACGTTGGGGACGCATATTGGGCCGGGTGCTATTGGTGCGGCGATCTTAAAAAAGGGTTGGAGAAATTAACGGAATATGCCATCTGCATTAGAAACTTTAGTAAAAATCCTGAAGCTGGAACGCGAACAGGGCTATAAAAATAACGCCGTGATCGGCGGTTTAGGTGCATACGAGCGCAATTGGATAACGAATGCCCACCAACAAGCACGGAAACCCGAACATCATAAATTGGTGGATGAGTTGTCGTCGCTTCTGCAAAAATATGAGGTGATTGATAACCGTGAGGAACGTCATACAACCGTCAGCTATATGCTTGATCGGATTATGGGACGTGTTCCCGCGCCGCCTGAATATCAAGTGACGGAATCCGAGCGAGAATCGGCGACAAAGCCCGTCCAGAATCAAGCAACGCCGCCAGCGAAAGAACGGGAACGTCCGCCGGAACGGGAACGCCCGCCTAAACAAGAGCGTCGTGAACAGCGCCAACCGGAAAAAGGGCGAGAACGGGATAATGAAAAACGTGGCGGGGAGCGGGGTAATCCGCCTAATCGTGATGTTGCGCCGCCTGTTACTGAACAGCGCAGCCCAGAAAATCGGCCTACGGAAACACGTGCTGCTGAAAATCGCGCCGTAGAGCGCCCAGCGACTCGGCCTGAATCGCGTGAGCCGGAACGCCGAGAACGCAGTGCGCGAGAGTCAGAACGTGCGCCGCAGCCGAAAAAGCAAGAAAGCCAAGGCCGTAAGCCTGTGAATGATAATCGTCCCCGCGAGCAGCCGCGCCTGCCGGAACGTGAGCAAAGGCGTGAGCGTCCGCCGCGCAATAATGACGGGGATTTTGATGAGTCTTCATCACATGACGATTTCCTACGCGAGTCCGAGGAATTTACGGGTGATCCTTATTTCCGTAAGGGGCCGCCGCTGCGTTTTGAGCCGGATATTCCGCCGCAGCCGAAGTTAGCCCGTGCGCCACGTAAACCGCGTACGAAGATCGCGCCAGAAGCCGCCGCCGACATTATGCACGGGTTGAGCGCCTCGGTGCAAACCGTGAAGGGCGTGGGGCCGCGTATGGCGAAAACGATGGAAAAACTGGGCATCAACACCATCAATGACCTGCTGTTTTATCTGCCGCGTCGTTATGATGATTACACCAAGTTGACCTACATCAGCAAGTTGCAGCCGAATGCGACGGTGACTATTCTAGGGACTGTGCGCTCCACGCAGATTCGAATCGCACGGGGCGGGCGCAAAGATTTTTATATGGAAGTGGATGATGGCTCTGGCGTATTGAACATCATCTTTTTTGCCCAGCACTGGATGATACAAAAAGTCCGGCGCGGGATGCAGATTGCTGCTTTTGGCAAAACCTCGATTTTTGGCAATCGCTTGCAGATGACGAATCCTGAATGGGAAGAAATCGATGCGGAAAATCTGCACACGCCCAGCATCGTGCCGGTCTATCCGCTGACGGAAGGACTTGGCGCGAGGGTGCTGCGGAAGCTGATGAAAAGCACAATCGAGTATTGGGCGGAGCGCCTGCCGGATTACATCCCGGCAGCGACATTGGAACGGGCTGAGTTGGGCGATCTGGGGTGGGCGATCAAAAACCTGCACTTCCCGGAAGGCTGGGATCATCTGGAACATGCCCGCCGCCGTTTTATCTTCGACCAGCTTTTGCTGCTGCAATTAGCGATTCTGGCGAATCGGCGCGAGTGGCAGTCTGTACCGGGAACAGCCCTTTATATCCCCGATGACTTTTTAGAGTCGTTCATCGAGACGGTGTTTCCGTATCCACTGACGGGGGCGCAGCGCCGTGCAATTGAAGATATTCGGCGTGATGTCAGCACTGATGTGCCGATGAACCGCCTTCTGCAAGGGGATGTCGGTTCTGGTAAAACCGCAGTAGCAACAACCGCGATGGCGATGGCCTTCGCCAATGGTAAACAAGCGGCAATTATGGCACCGACCAGCATCCTTGCCGAGCAGCATTATCGCGGGATTGGTCGGGCGTTAGAGAATATCCCCGGTGATCGCAAACCGGTGATTGGGCTGCTGACAAGCGCCCTAAGCAGCACTGAGCGCGAAGGCATTTATTCAGGCTTGGCGGACGGCTCGATTGATATTGTTATCGGCACACATGCGTTGATCCAATCAGGTGTGGACTTCAAAGATTTGGCGTTGGTCGTGATTGATGAGCAGCATCGCTTCGGCGTGGAGCAGCGCGGTGCGTTGCGCGGCAAGGGCAGTAATCCGCATGTGCTGGTGATGACGGCAACGCCTATCCCGCGTACTTTGGCGCTGACGCTTTACGCTGATCTTGATCTCTCGGTGATGGATGAGATGCCGCCGGGCAGAATCCCGATTCAGACTCGTGTTGTCGAGCATGTGGAACGGGAGCGCATTTACAGCTTTATGGAGTCGCAGCTTAAGCAGGGGCGGCAGGCATTTGTCATTCATCCGCTGGTCGAGGCTTCGGAGAAAATCGAGGCGCGTTCCGCCATCGAAGCCTATGAGCAGCTCACTAAGGTCTTTTTCGATTATAAAATCGGCCTACTGCATGGGCGGATGCGTCCAGCGGAAAAAGATGAAATTATGGCGGCCTTTGCCAATCATGAATATGATGTGCTGGTGACGACCTCTGTTGCCGAAGTCGGTGTCGATGTGCCGAATGCCAGCACGATCATCATTGAAGGCGCGAATCGCTTTGGTTTGGCGCAGTTGCATCAATTCCGGGGGCGTGTCGGGCGCGGACAATATGCATCTTACTGCTTGTTGATCCCGGATAACGATACGCCAGAATCGACTGAACGACTGATGGCGCTCGAATCCACGACGGACGGGTTTAAACTCGCCGAAATTGATTGGAAGCTGCGCGGGCCGGGTGATCTGGTCGGGACGCGGCAAAGCGGGCAAGCCGGGCTTAAACTCATGGAAGGGATAACACCCGATTTAGTCAGCTTGGCGCAGCGCGAAGCCCGCACGATTTACGAGGAAGACCCCTACTTGGTGCATGAACAGCACCGTTTGCTGGCGCAGCGCGTGAATATGCTGCACAATGATGATAGTGACTTGAGTTAAGAGCTGATCTTACGCAGACACTCAAATCACTGGACACTGGCAGTTTAAAACTGCCAGCTAGAGGGTTTAAAAACCCCTGAAGGGGTTAAGTAAAAAGGTTCTTCAACCTCTTTAGAGGTTTCCAGATTGCGCGTAGCTCTGGGTTTTGAACCCGGAGCGGTTGGCTGCGTAAGGTGAGTTAAAAGTGCTGAGTGATGGATATTCTTTAAACTCAGCACTTTTTTTGCATAGACCGCTAAAACGACCTAGAATATTCCTTAATTTTTGATCGGAGTAAATTTAATGTCCCGTACCGCCGTTTATCCCGGCTCATTTGATCCCATCCATAATGGACACATCGATATTGCCGTGCGTGCGGCGCAAGTCTTTGATGAAGTCATCGTGTCTGTTTACGATATGCCTAAGAAAAAACTCCTATTTAGCGTGGATGAGCGCATGGCATTGGCGCAGCGCTGTTTTCAGGACTATAGTAATATTCGAGTTGCGAAATTTTCTGGGTTGGTTGTAAACTATGCCCAGAGTATGGGCGCGATGGCGATTGTGCGTGGGCTGCGGGTGTTTTCTGATTTTGAATTTGAATTTCGTTATCATTTAGCCAATAAAAAACTCGCGCCGAATATTGAAACCGTCGCCATTATGACGGACGAAGGGCATCTGCACATCAGTTCCAGCACCATCCGCGAAGTGGCGGAATTGGGCGGGGATGTGTCCTCGATGGTGCCGTTGTTCGTGGTGGACGCGCTGACAGAACGTTTCGCAGAGTTACAGACGAATCCAAATAGTCCGGGTTATACAATGAGCATCCGGGACTAAATCGAAGGGAGGCTGTGGGTAGATGGATATTCAACATTTGGTAGATCGGCTGGAAGACCTGATTGACGAGGGGCGGCACTTGCCCTTCAGCAAGTTTACGATGGTTGATGAAGAACGCGCTCTGGAAATTATTGACCAGATGCGGATTTCTATCCCTGAAGAAATCGAAAAAGCTGCCCGCATTCTAGCGCAGCGTGATCGTGTGCTGGCGCAGGCCAATGAAGAGGCCGCCCGCATCTTGCAAAATGCACGTCAAAAGGGTGAGCAGATGCTCGATCAAGAGATCAACGTTCAGGCCGCGCACAATCGCGCTGCTAACGTGATCGAACAGGCGCGTCAGCAGGCCGCGCAGATTAAGGCCGAGTCCGATCAATATGTCGTGCAAATTTTGAGCCGATTCGAGCAGCAGTTGGTCAAAAATCTCAACATTGTGCGGAATGGCATCAACGAGGTTTCTCAGCCACCTGTGGCGCAAAATGATTATGCGGCTGAGGAAGCACCCGCCGGGAGCTATCCTGCGCCGGGGGTCGTCCAGCGCCAGCCTGTAGAAATCAGCATCAAACGCGCCGACGAAGTAGAACAATCTTAAACGAAGTTTTTCGTTCAAAATCCTGACTCGTAAAATTCTGTCCGTCGCCTAAAATGACGGCTTTGTTTGCGTAATCAGGATTTAATCCTTCATGACAAGAAAATTTTTGGCGATCTTGCTTCTGGCGATGGTCGCTTTTCTAGCGGTGGATATGGCATCCGCTATCCTCTTTACTTCCCCGCTGACGGTTGATATTACCGAAAATGACCAGCGTATCTTTTTTGCGACTCCGCGTGATGTCGTGATCGGGCGCTGCACTGAGGTGCGCTGGGACGTGAGCGAGGCCAAAGGCGTTTGGATAAATGGTCAAGGGCGTGAACTGATCGGTTCAGAAACCCTTTGCATCAGTGAATCTTTTTCTCGTCCACAGATTTATGTACTTCTGCCGGATGACAGCGGGCGCGTTTATGAACTTTTCGTCGCCAGTGTCCTCTACAGCCCCGATGTCGCGCTGCGTTATACGGTGCAAATTGTTCTCATCGGTATTTTGGCCTATGCCGCTTTTTGGCTGCTTGGCTGGACACATTTAATTAGCCAAGTATTTTTACCGCTTTCGGAATTCTTGTCTGCCGGCCTACGACGGCTTGATGCGATACCTAATCGCGTATTTTACATTGCGTTGATCGTGATTTTTGTGGTTTATGTGGGCATCAGCTTGTATCAACTGCGGCCTATGATCCCCGCACAGCCATTTTTATCGGAAGATTATCTGAACGACATGACGATTGGCGAAGCATGGCAAAATGCGATCCGCCCCCTAACGCTGCCGTTGGTGTATAAACTGCTTTCCAATAACGTTGAGCGCATTGCAGCGTTTCAATGGATTGTCGCCGTCATCGGATGGGGGATGCTGGCGGGGGCGGTTGCTATAGTCCTGAAATCGAAGCTGCTGAAAATAACTGGATTTTGTGTAATTTTATGTCTGAGTCTCAGTCGTGATATTGCTTTCTGGAACAGTATGCTGCTTTCGGAAAGCCTCTCGAATGCGTTATTTGTTGTGCTGATCGCGTTGGCGTTGTTGATCGGTGCAGCCATCCAACGCAAGGCGCTTTCAGTGCCGATGCAGTTTGTTGCTGGCTTGATCGTGTTAATCTGTGCGTTTTTCTGGTCACAAACCCGCGACACGAACAGTTATTTTCTGCTGGGTATCGCGGGGTTGATCGTATTGGTGAGTGTAGGTGGGTTGATTATGCAATTAGGGGCGACTCGTGGAGTTGTGCCTACCGAATTTAATATCCGTAGGGGCGACTCGCCGAGTCGCCCCTGCTTTGTTTTACCGTTCATTGTCGTAATCGGATTTGTGGCGATTTATGTACAGCAAAATCGCCATGCCGACGCGGGATTGCGCTGGCAATATTCGCTGGTCAATGTGATGGCGCATCGCATTCTGCCGTATCCCGATAAAACCCAATTTTTCGTTGATCGCGGGATGCCAAATACGCCGGAGGTGATGGCTTATGCCGGACAGGGGAACTTCGCGTGGTCATTTGATCTTGATTTTCCGGCTTTCGGGGACTGGATCGATCAGGATGCCAAGCGCGTTTATGTCGAATATTTGCTTTCGCGTCCGGTGGAGAGCCTGACCGAACCGCTGATCTGGTGGAATCGACTGCTGCTGTATGAGCGCGATTTGTTGACTGATTACATGTCTACACCCGTTATTCCGGCATGGCAGAAACCGATCACGGCGGTTTTTTATACCGAAACATGGGGCTTATTGGTCTTGAGTGCGGCGGGATTGGTGATTTTTGGCGCAAGTGTATTGACACGCGGTTGGGACTGGCGTTATGCGATTCCGATAGCGCTGCTGCTGCTGGTGTATCCGATAGCCTTTCTGAATTGGCATGGTGATTCTCATGCCGTAGAACGTCATGCGCTGCATGTGGCGCTGCAATGGCGGCTGGCGATGTGGTTTTTTATTTTGTTTGCAGTAGATCGAGCGTTTAGACCATTCAAAAGAGGAAGTTAGCGATTTCTAGCAGCGCGTCGGCGTAAATTGCAGTAAACTGAACGCTAATTAACCGCTCATATCTTGGCTAAATTATGCGCCTCGTTTATATCGCAGTTGGATGGACAGTAGGGTTATTGTTAGGGCTGAACGGCACGTTTGACCTGTCCCTCTGGTTGGCGATGGCGGCGTTTTTGGCACTTCTGGTCATCTTGGCATGGCGCACCCCCGCTTATCGCATCCTCAATATCGCGTTTTTGGCGTTTGCGCTCGGCGGCTTACGCGCTTCTTTCGTCCCGCAGACCAGCGCAATCGCGGCTTATAACAACACAGGTGGGTTGACGATTGAGGGCGTTGTTACGACTGATCCTGATAACCGTGATGAGCGCATCCAACTTCAAGTCGATATAGATACCTTAATTCTCGGCGCGGATGTCTATGACATGGGTGGACGGGTGCTGGTTTATGCCCCGTCAACGGCGGACGTGCGTTATGGAGATCGGGTGCGCGTGACCGGACTGCTCATCACCCCCGCCGAATACGATACTTTCTCGTATGCCGATTTTCTGGCGCGAGAGGGTGTTTTTAGCATCATGCAGAACGCGGCGGTTGAAGTGATGTCAAGTGGGTATGGCAGTCCGATTTATGCAGCGCTGTATGATGTGCGGCGGCAGGCCAATGCTGCGATCAATGATTTTCTGCCGGAACCGCAAGCCGGACTGCTGGCGGGGATTCTGCTCGGCAATGAACGAGGCATCTCCCGCGACTTACAAGATGATTTTAATGCGGTTGGTGCGGCGCATATCGTTGCCATCAGCGGCTTTAATATGGCGATCATCAGCGGCGTGGTGATGGGTCTCCTCAGTGGCATCATCTCACGCAAATGGCTGCGGGCGTTTCTGGGTTTAGCCGTTATCGTGCTTTATACGTTATTTGTCGGTGCGAGCGCGACGGTGGTTCGGGCGGCGGTGATGAGCAGCGTTTTGATTATCGGGCAAAATCTAGGACGGAAAACTTATGTTCCGGCAACATTAGCTTTTGTCGCACTCGTCATGTCATTGCAGAAGCCGACTGTTTTGCTCGATATCGGCTTTCAGTTGAGCTTTTTCGCCACGCTGGGATTAGCGCTTTTCGCCACGCCTTTAACTGAACGCTTCAATGTGCTTTTGCAACGGATTTTTCCATCGTCGGTGGCTGTTCCATTGGGTAAGTTTTTAGGTGAACCTCTGGTTGTATCGGTTGCCGCTTTGATGACAACGCTGCCGTTGATCGTCCTTTATTTCAATCGGTTGTCGGTGGTGACGCTGCTGGTGAATCTTTTGGTTGTGCCGATACAGTCGTGGCTGATGATTATTGGCGGCGCGGCGGTGCTGCTGGTGTTTGTGCCGCCGCTGGCGCAATTCCTCTATTGGCTCGATATGATTTTGCTCTCATGGACGATTGGGGTGGTGCGGCTTTTTGCGCGGCTGCCGTTTGCAGATGTGGAATTCCGTATTGATCGCAGGGTCATTCTGCTTTATTTTGTGGTTTTGATCGGATGGGCATTTATGCACGCGACACAACCGGATTGGTGGCTGCGTTTGGGGCGTTTTGTTCGGCGGCAGAGCGTTTTGAGTGCGGTAATTTTTGCCGGATTTTCCACGACGATATTGATGGGCGCGGTAGCGATGAGCCGGCCTGATGGCAAGCTGCACGTCTGGATGTTGGATGTAGGGCATAACAACGCCGTTTTTGCACAGACACCCGGCGGCGCACAAATTTTGGTGGATGGCGGGCGTTTTCCATCGCGGCTGTTGACGGCGATTGGGGATCGAATGCCGTTTACAGATCGTGAAATTGAGGTTTTGGTGATTACGCAGCCTGACGAATTTGAAATCGGGGCGCTGGCCGCTGTTCTGGAGCGTTACGATATTGGGGTTGTACTTTGGAATGGGCAGCCGAATCAAAGTGAAGCATTTTCACAGTTGCAGGCAGAATTGGCGCGGCATGAAGTCGTGATTGTTCGTGCTGGTTACACGCTGAATTTTGATGATGGGGTGCGTTTGGAAGTACTGCATCCGCACGAGCAGCCAGCCCTAACAGATGATATTGATGAAAATACCCTCGTGCTGCGGCTGGGTTTGGGTGACATCTCATTTTTACTGACTTCTGATCTGAGTCGGGAAGGGCAGGCGGCTTTGATGGAAAACGGGCAGTGGCCTTTAGCGACGGTCTTACAACTGCCGCAGCATGGCACTGCCCGTTCTTTAGGGGATTCGTTTTTACAAGCGGTTCAACCGCAGGCGGTTTTGATACAAACAGACCGCGCTAACCGTCGGGGTGATCCTGATTCCGACATATTAGCGCGGTTGGATAATGTGCCAATTTTCCGCACTGATGAAGGCGGAACGCTGCATCTTTGGACGGATGGTAAAACGTTAGAGGCCGCTGCGAATTAGCCTCCGATGCCGATGATCGTGCCGCAGTTTCTAATTTCAGTCGCCCATGCAAGGAAGAAATATCCCCCACCAACAATACCCGCTAAGATGGCGACCATCAAGGAAGGAGGCGAACCGCCATATTTATTGGTTTTGCGAACCAGCCCTGCGATAATCAACGGAAAGACAAAAATGATGGCGTTGACGGGCAATGTAGGCAAGGCGCACATGCTCAAGATAGCATTTGGATGACGTGCCGAGTCCGCCCCGAAAGCATTCGCCACACCTACTTTAGAAAACACGATCAAGAGCATGACCGCGAAATTCATCAAGGTGGGGCCAAGCTGTTTCTCTGGGATGAGAAACATATTGACAAAACCCAGAAAAAAGCCGGCGTAAAGCAAAATATCGAGGATGATATAGAAACTATCGTACCCGTCTGTGCGCGGCCCAAGGGAACGGAGAATTTGATTAAAATCAAGATCGGTTGACTGTGCCTGCGCTACCGGAGCCAACAGCAGCGATAGGAACACCAACAATAGGGTGAGATAGATGCGTCTTTGAGACATAAGAACTCCTGATTAGCTCAAGTCGATAAGCTGTAAAAAATAGTAGCGTATTTTGTGTTTCTATGCACGGTTAACCTTGCTTTTGGTTTACCAAAAAACGCTCAAGCGCGGTGGCAAGGTTCATCTCCGCTTTATAATGGATTCCAATAAGGCCAATAGCCTGTGCGCCTTCGACATTTTCCAGCCGATCATCGATAAAAATGCCTTGCTCTGCCGGGATGTTGAGTCTTTCTAAGACGGCGAGGTAAGCATCCGGCGCAGGCTTCATGACACCGATTTGGGCGGAGATGACAAGAGCATCAAAAAGATCACTAATGCCTAACTTGGATAATTTGTTGGTAAGTTCGGGAACATCATTGCTTAGAAGTGCAACCTTGTACCCAGCCGAGCGTTGTTGACGGATATAAGCAATCAATTGCGAATCAAGTTCGTCGCCGCTGTAGAAATCATCCGCCAGGCTTTGGATGTCATCCGCGGAAAGATGAAGCTGCTTGGCGATGTCGTCCCAATACGCTGCGGTAGAGAGGCTGCCGGCTTGGGCTTGCAACCAGCTTGGGCTGCCGTGAACAACGCGCTCGACAGTGCCATGCGGCAAACCGAGCCGATCATCCCAACGATGGCGCGGGGTGTAATCGGTTGTTTTCATGAGAACGCCGCCAAAATCGAAGATCAGCGCGTGTTTGGGTGATATAATCGACATAAGTAAACCTCATGAGGATGGATTGTGAACTGGAAAGAACGCATTATCGCTTGGAAAACTGAGATACTCTCATCGCTACCGTTAGATTATATCATCAAGCAGTGGATGCGAATTGATCCGACATGGCGGGCTTTACCTGTCCATCTGTGGCGGGCGATCATGAATTTTAAGAATTATGGAATGCGGAATGCCGCCGCGCTGTCTTATTATGCGGTTTTTTCGGTGTTCCCTATGTCGCTTTTGCTGGCGATTGGGATTAGCAAAATTTTGGAACCCACCGTTGCCGAGCAGCAAATCGCCAATGGGCTGCGGTTATTTCTGCCGGATGAAACCAATACGATCAATTTATTGAGTGACAGCATTAATCAAGCCTTGAGCCAGAATTCTTCTTTTGGGCTAATCGCGCTGGCGACCTTAGCCTGGTCTGCGATTGGGCTTTTTTCTAATCTGACCGCCGCATTGGACAGTATCTTCCAAGCACCGACGAGCCGCAGTATGTGGCGGCAGCGTTTGTTGGGTTTTATGATGACGCTGGTGTTGATTATGCTTGTTCTGACCTCATTTGTGACTTCGGGCTTGCTCAGTTTAATGGATGCGGTGCTGCTGTCGAATCCGAGTGTGTGGATTTCCATCGGGACGGTGCTGCTGCCGTTGGGGATCAACATGGTCATTTTTGTACTGCTGTTTCGGTATGTTCCGGCGCGGTACGTCCATTGGGATGCGATATGGCCGGCGGCACTGTTTGGGGGGATTGGGCTGGAATTGGCGAAGGCGGCGTTTGCATGGTATCTCACGAATTTAGCGAATTTTCAATTCGTCTATGGGAGTATTGCGACGGTGATTGTCTTGATGCTGTGGGCGTTTTTAACGGCATGTATTTTTTTGTTGAGTGCGGAAGTGTGTGCTCAGATCAATTTATGGTTCGTGGGGCAGCATGAACCGCCTAAAATTATGGTCTTTATGGAAAATCGCTTTCCACAACTTCCTACAGAAATGCCACCCCCGGCGTAGATTATTCATTGAGAGCATAGCGCCGCCTTGATAAGCCATTGCTGCGATATGCCCCACAGTTTAAGATTCTGAGAAATTCTTCTGCGGCGCGTCGTTCATTTCTTGCAGCCGCTGACCGATTGTCACCATTTGGCGACCAATTTCTGCGATGACGATATTTACGGGGCTGCGTCCGGCTTCTTCAGCACGGAGGCTTTCAGCAAGGCGTTCTTGTTGGGCAGCACGGATTAGCTCGTCACGGTGTTGTTGGAGAAATTCTGGTGTGATGTTGTTGTACATGATTTTCCTTGTCTTTGTGATAGGAATTTTTTCCGGTTTATTTTATTTTAACTCTTAGGCGCTGTTTAGAGCCTTGAGGTTTCGGGTTGAAGGCGGTTTTCCGCCTCATGTTGTTCTTGCAGGCGCTGGCCTACGTTGACCATCTGGCGGCCTACTTCCGCCATAACGGTGCTATAGGCGTTGGCAAGAGCGAGGCGGCTGGTTTGATTATCTTGAGATGACTCCGCCAGACGAGTCTTTTCTGCTTGGCTCATCATTTGATGTCTGTGTTGTTTATCAAGATCGTATTGCATCATGGTTGCACTTTTCCTTATGCCCGGAATGAGACTGTCAATTCTGACAAGTTTTTATGGATTGAGACTTAATACGTTAGGATGCGGTTTCAGGTTGCAGCGTTGGTGATTCTAGCTGATATTCCTGTAACCGTTCCCCTAAATTGACCATCTGACGGCCTATTTCTGCCATGACCACGTTGAAAGCGGTGCGTTGGCTTGTTTGGGCGGCCTGCTTCACTAAATGATTTTTTCCAGCTTGGTGGTGCAGTTCCTCTTGGTGCAGCTTGCTCAATTCATGTTGCATAAATGGCATCATGATGTTTTATCCTTCTTGGTTTAGGTCTTCACGAACTGCTGGCTGTGCCAGTCGCTTCCCTGTTTCATTGAGACAGGCTTCTGATGCGCTCTAAAAAGTGTCACCGTCAAAAAAACCGCGCAGTTCTTTTTAGAGAACCCTCGCGGTTGGTGTGTGTTTGGTGTCGCCTGATTTTGGCAACAAAAAACCGCGAGGTATTGCGCCCGCGGTTGCAGAATTTTCTGTGACCGTTCTGCCTACTTAGCAGAGAATGGGCGCGGGTGATGTGATCTCGGCTACTCCGAGTTCCACATACACGATGTCGATTGTGATTGGGAACAACATTTGCGCCTTTTCCTTTCTTATGACTTTAGTGCATAACGGGTAGTGACGGTTCATCAGGTACTTTTACAAGATACCACAGCTTGTGAGTCGGTGTCAATACCCCAATTTCCCACTTTTTTGGGTAAAGTGCGTAATTTGATAAAGATTTTATGATGGGAGATTCGTCGGTAGGCAAAGTAAGGGAATTCAGGTAAACTGAAAGTAGAAAATGATGAGTTGCGTTGGAGTTTGAAATTAAATTGGAAGAGTACCATTCGGCAAGTGCGTTTGATTTTGACCCGCAAGATATCGTCGAGAGTGAGGTGGTTGAGCATCCCGACCCGACGAATGAACGGAGTGCGGCAAGGCGCGTGGCGTTGCAGACACTTTATGAAGTAGATAGTGCTGGTCATGCGATTGAAATTGTGTTGCAACAACAATTGGCCGCGCATGTCTTGACCGAAAAAACGCGCAGCTATCTCCAGCAACTTGTGATGGGCGTTATGGAAAATCGTCAGCGGTTGGATAAAGCGATTCAGCAGTTTGCCCCTGAATGGCCTTTAGAGCAGGTTGCCATTATAGATCGCAATATTCTTCGGCTGGCAATTTATGAGTTTGCCATATTTTTACGGACTCCGGTGGGTGTTGCGATTGATGAAGCGGTAGAATTAGGAAAACTCTTCGGCGCGGAAGGCACACCGCGTTTTATAAACGGCGTGCTGGGCGCATTGGCGGATGACCCGCTGGCTTTGCAGCAGTTACTCGAAAATGGGACGGAGAAGCTGTCGTGAATATTTTGGGGATTGGCGGAACTGAACTCATCCTGATTCTGGTTATTGCATTGATTATCGCTGGCCCCAAGCGAATGCTCCAATGGGCATATTTGTTGGGTAAATATACGGCTAGGCTGCGTTTAATGTGGGCGGAGCTGATGCAAGGGTTGCAACAGGAGATTGATGCCGCTGGGGTGGATTTAAAACTCCCCAAAGACATCCCCACCCGGCGTGACCTTAACCGACTGGCGGACAGCGCCCTCAAACCGATTAAGACCCCTTTTCAGCAGGCTGTGGACGAAGTGAAGGCTGAAGATAAGGCGATTCGTGAAGCTGCCAATTTGAAGCCGCTTCTTCAGAGCAATGGTCATGCGCCTGCCAAATCTTCGAGCGCAGTGCAGACCAGTACTAATCGGAATGAGTCCTCACCATCGCAAGATGCGCCGAATGCCGATTTTGGAACATGGTCTGGCGCTGGAAAAAGTGAGAATTAACCTTGCCCCTATTAAAACTGCCTTTGCCTACACGTCGTCAGATTGAAAAATCGCCGTCCGCGCCCCTCGTTCCGCAGAGTAATGAACTGCGGATGGGCTTTTTTGAGCATCTCAACGAATTACGCGGACGATTGATGAGGTCGTTTTTGGCGGTTGTGTTAGGGACGCTTGTCGGGCTGATTACAGCATCGGAAGTGCTGCATTATTTGATTCGCCCGTATGCGGATCAACTGAGCGTGTTGGGGCCGACGGGCGGGGTAGTCGCTTATTTCCGCGTGTCGCTGCTGGTCGGCGGCATTATTGCCATCCCTATGATTACCTATCAGGTCTTGATGTTTGTGATTCCTGGTCTGACTAAAAAAGAGAAGCGCACGGTCTTTTTATCCCTGCCTGCGATCACTGGATTATTTTTAATCGGGGTCGCTTTTTCGTGGTTTGTGTTGATTCCGCCCGCGATCAGCTTTCTGAATGGGTTCGAGCCTGACTTATTTAAGTCGGAGTGGACGGCGGATAATTATCTGAGTTTCGTCACGTCGCTCTTGTTCTGGATGGGTGTCGCGTTTGAAACACCGCTGGTCTTTTTCATCCTATCGTTGATGGGGTTAGTGGGCGCACGGGTGCTAATTAAAAATTGGCGGGTCGCCATCGTTGGGGCAGCCGTAGCATCAGCCTTGATTACGCCAACCGTTGATCCTGTGAATATGAGCCTTGTGATGGGGCCGCTTCTGGTGCTTTATCTCCTGAGCATTATACTTGTTATGGTCGGAAGCCGAATTTTTACTAACGCCACCCGAAATTAAGCCCAAACCGCCACTGTGTGAAATGTGGTACAATCTCGCGTGAATAAAGTATTTCACACGAGTCCTTTTTATGTCCCGCGCAGATATTCCCTTAATCACTTTTCATAATCATGATGGATAAATTTTGATGCGATTCTTTACACGAGAGCGCAAAGCGGCGCGAGTCTTGGTGTTTGGGCTGGATTGTGCCGACCCGTACTTGGTTTTTGAACAATTTAAAGATGATCTTCCCACGCTGAATAAACTCGCAGCACAAGGGACATGGGGGCGGCTGGAATCGGCAGTGCCGTGTATCACCGTTCCTGCTTGGGCAAGTATGTTGAGCAGCCGCGACCCTGGCGTTTTAGGCGTGTATGGCTTTCGTAATCGGGCGGATTACAGTTACGATAAGATGACAACGGTGAATGCAAGCGCGATTAAAGTGCCGCGTGTGTGGGATATTTTGAGCGAGGCAGGGCGCGAATCGGTGGTGATAGGTGTGCCGCAGACCTATCCAGTGCGCCCGATGAATGGGCATCTGATAAGCTGTTTTTTAACGCCGAGTGTCGAAAGCGCTTTTACCTATCCGGCGGTATTTAAGCAGGAAGTCTTGAAAATTACGCCTGAGTATGATTTTGATGTCAAAGACTTTCGCACAACGGACAAAGCTGGCTTGTTGCAACGCTTATTTGATGTGTCAGAGACTCAGTTCAAGCTGCTTGCACACGCCATAAAACATAAGGCGTGGGATTTCTTTATGCACGTCGATATGGGAGTGGATCGGGTGCATCATGGCTTTTGGCGTTTTCATGACCCGCAGCACCGCCTTTATACGCCGGACAGCTTATTTAAAGATGCGATCCGCGATTATTATAAAATGATGGATCGGCATATCGCGGCTTTGATAGCATTAGCGGGTGTTGATGTCACGGTGTTAGTTGTCAGCGATCATGGCGTAACACGCATGGACGGCGGAATCTGCTTAAATGAGTGGCTGTGGCGTGAAGGCTGGCTAGTGCTGAAGACTCCGCCGCGAGAAGGCGAATTGATGCGGTTTGAGGACGCTGAGGTCGATTGGTCACAGACCAAGGCGTGGGGTTCGGGTGGTTATTATGGACGCGTCTTTTTGAATGTCGCCGGACGCGAACCGCAAGGGATTATTCCGGCGGAAGCATATGAGCAGGTGCGCGATGAATTGGCAGCGGCGTTAGAGGCGATTCCCGGTGCAGCGGGTGAGAAGCTGAACACCCGTGCGATTAAGCCGCAGGATGTGTATACGCAAGTGAACGGAATCGCGCCGGATTTGCTCGTTTACTTTGGAGACCTACATTGGCGCTCAGTGGGCAGCCTAGGACACGGCAAGCATTTCACATTGGAAAATGATACGGGGCCGGATGATGCCAATCATGATACGCACGGCTTATTTATCTTGTATGAGCCGGGAAAGCGCGGATTGGGGCAGATCCAGGGACATCAACTGATGGACATCGCGCCGACGCTCTTAGATCGGATGCGGGTGGCTGTTCCTACTATGATGCAGGGGAAAATTATCTAGGAGAGGTCGATGGAGGTGACACATCTGCCACCCCCACCATTTACCCTCTCACAAACGAGTGACAACTTTAGGCTTTAGTCCGTGTTTCCATGCGGTTGGCGATGAATTTTTCAAGTTCAACCGCAAATAGGACAATGGATGACAGCGCGATTGAGATCAATAATTCATCGAACTTCAAAGCGGTTGTCTTGAAGATATTCTGCAAAAAGGGCAGGTAGATTACCGCGAGTTGCAGCACGAAAGTGGATAATATCGCCCAGAACAGCAGCATATTCTTTTTGAAGAATTCGCTGAAAAACGAAATCCGATCTCCACCGTGAATTGCCATGACATGGAACAACTGTACGAAGGCCAGCACGGTAAAGGCAATACTGCGCGGTACTTTTTCCGCTTCGCCTAAAATGCCTGTGCTGCCTTCTTCTCCTTCGTCGCTGTTTTCTAAGAGGGCAAGGCGCTCTTCAACGCTCAGGGTATCCCACTCGACCGGCACAATATCTTCATTCGTCAGGTCAACGACTTCGGCACGCGTAAAGTTCTCAAGATCAAGCGTTTCGCTGAACGGTGCCATGCCGTAGCTGGTGAAGCCATAAACGAATCCGGCGAGGGTTAAAACGCCAATGAGCGCCCCTACCCACACAATATGCCGCCCCATCCCGCCCGCAAAGATGCTCTCATTCATCGGGCGCGGCTTACGCTTCATCACGTTCTTTTCGGGACCTTCAAAGCCCAGCGCAACTGCCGGAAGTCCATCGGTCACGAGGTTAATCCACAAAATTTGAATCGCGATCAGCGGAATCTTAAGGCCGATCATCAATGCAGTAAACATGACGAGAATTTCACCGACATTACAACTGAGTAGGTAACGCACAAATTTACGGATATTGTCATAAATAATGCGGCCTTCTTCTACTGCGGCGACGATAGACGCGAAGTTGTCATCCGTCAGCACCATTTCCGCCGCACCCTTGCTCACGTCTGTGCCAGTGATGCCCATTGCTACGCCAATATCGGCTTGTTTAAGCGCGGGTGCATCGTTTACGCCGTCGCCCGTCATCGCCACGACTTGATTTTTCGTTTTGAGGACTTGGACGATGCGTAACTTATGTTCGGGGGAGACACGGGCAAAAACGGAAGTTGTATCCAATGCTTTGGAAAGTTCATCGTTAGACATTTTATCAAGCTGATTGCCTGTAATTGCCTTTTGATCGTCCTGTGTAATCCCTAAATCATGGGCGATGGCTTCCGCTGTGAGGGCATGGTCGCCCGTAATCATCACGCTGCGGATTCCGGCTTCACGCGCAACGCTAACTGCTTCTTTGGCTTCTGGACGTGAGGGGTCTACAATACCGACCAAGCCTAGCAAGTAAAGCTGACGCTCCATTTCTGGGTTGATTTCCTCTGGGAGGGCTTCCAACGGACGATAAGCGATGCCTAGTACACGCAGCCCACGCGCTGCCATGCTATCGACTTCGGCTAACCAGCGCTGACGACGTTCTTCCGTCAACGGTTCTGGGCCGTCGGGTACATGCTCATAAGTCGCCCATTCGATGAGCTTATCGGGTGCGCCTTTGGTGATAGCAACAAAGCCTTTATCCGGGAAAATATCCTGTGCGTCTTGGGTAGCCACGCGATGAATGGTCGTCATGGCTTTGCGCTCACTGCTGAAAGGCAGTTCTGCTACACGAGGCATATCTTTTTCCAGTTGGCTGCGCGTCCAGCCTACTTTTTCTGCTGCGACGATTAACGCGCCTTCGGTTGTATCGCCGATGACTTTGACTTGATCGCCGCCTTTTTCCAGATTGGCATTAGTCGAAAGCGCCATCGCCTTTAAGAAGCGCCCAACGGCTTTATCAGTGCGTGGGTCAAGCGGTTGATTATTTTCTTGAAAGAACTGCCCTTGTGGGGTATAGCCGATACCACTGACCCTAACGTTATCGCGTCCAGGGAGGGCAAGCTGGGTCGCCGTCATCTCATTTTTGGTCAGCGTTCCGGTTTTATCCGAGCAGATAATCGTTACCGAACCGAGTGTTTCTACGGCAGGCAGGCGGCGGATGAGGGCATGGCGCTGTACCATACGATTCGCGCCTAATGAGAGTGCGATGGTGATGATGGCGGGTAAGCCTTCGGGGACGGCGGCAACGGCTAAACTAATGGCGACAAGGAACATTTCTCGTGCGGGAATGCCACGAAGTAGCCCGGCAATAAAGACGATGGCGACCACAACCAGCGCCGCAGTTGCTAAAGTTTGCCCCAATTGGTTCAGACGTTTTTGCAGCGGCGTAATGCCTTTTTCCACTTGCAGTAGCAGTGACGCGATATTGCCGAGTTCGGTCTTAAGACCCGTGTTGGTGACGATCATCGTCCCACGCCCATAATTGACGGCTGTACCCATAAAGACCATATTAATGCGGTCTCCGAGGGCGATTTTTTCGCTACTTTCTAGCACATCAATCTTCTTATCGACAGGCTGCGATTCTCCGGTAAGGGCGGCTTCTTCCACCTGTAGGTTGATGCTTTCCACCACGCGTCCATCGGAAGGGATGCGATCTCCTTCTTCTAGAAGGACGATATCACCAGGAACAAGTTCTTCAGCACTTAGTTGGCGCAGTTCGCTGTCCCGTCGGACGCGAACCAGCGGCACCTGAAGTTTGCTTAAGGCGGCTAACGATTGTTCAGCACGAAATTCTTGATAAATACCAAGTGCAGCATTTAATACCACGATGATGAGAATGACAATGGTATCGGTGGGTTCGCCGGAAAAGAAAGAAATTAAGGCGGCGGCAATTAAGATTAAGACCATTAAGTCGGTGAATTGACCAAGTACAAGTTTAAACCAGTTTGTCCCCTCGCCAGTGGGGAGGACATTTTTGCCGAATTCATCTTGGCGCTTCGTGACCTGTGAGTCAGTTAGACCACTTTCTATACTGACTTCGAGTTGTTTGAGTGTTTCTGGCACGCTCAACTTATAAAAATCTGTCATACATTAGCTCCGTAATGTCTTTGCCTGTTGAAAGTATTTGCGGTTTGCAATTTAATCTGGGCAGAACTTTATAGTCTTGACTTTCTGTGAAAATGTATCCCCCCATTTTTTAGGGGTATTTTACGATATTTCTAACTATTCACTTACTTCAAGACGAATTTCAAAATCCGCCAAGACTTCATCGCCATTAAAATGGAACTCGTCTTCCGAGAGGGTTATGATGTAAAGGGTGTCAAGCCGAAACCGCCCGATGATGGCTTCGGTGATTTCTTCACCCCTGATGGCGGCGAGTTCATCCAATCTCCCTTCTGCCGAGTCGATGCGATTGAGCGCAACGACAGGATAAAAATCACCATTGAGATGGATATAATGCAGGGAAAACGATTGTTCTGAACGAATCCGATAGTATTGGCTGCCTTCCGCGCTGCTGATCTGTCCTGTCATCGGCGAATCAAGCGTTATTTGCGGGATTAAGTTGAGAGTAAGGCGAAATTGACCGGTGCTTTCACCCATCGCGCCACCTTCGCGGGTCGCCGTAATCGTGTACCCATCAGAGGCGGCGAGGGACGCTACGAGTACCGTGTTATCGACGCTATAAGCAGCGGTTGTGTCCGCTAAAATGATTCCCTCAGAAGTCCGCAAAATCAGGACGGGTGCCCACAGCGGATTGAAAAATGAGCGATCTAGCGACTCCATTTCGATGACGATCACATCTCCTGTGTTTCCTGCAAACGTATAGCTATTTTCGTAGATGCTGTCCGAGATTTCGCCGGCAACGACATCGCCATAAGCTAAAGTAGGGGAGGTTTGCGCGTGAAAGGGGATATGAAAAGCTGTTAACAGCACTATAAGCGCAAAAAGAGTGCGTGGGGACATACGCATTGCCTTTTATTCGTTATTTATGAGTAATATAGTGAATATTACGGCATAACCCGGAATTGGACAAACAAAGAAGACGATCAAGCGGATTGGAGACTATAGGCTTGTGCCGGGAACGACACGCAGGGCGTTCCCTAGAGTGAGCCAAATTGAACCGAATCCAGTTTTTGTATTCAAATGACCTATCCAAAGGCATGAAACATCACACCTTTGGATGATGATTGGGCTAGACTATTTGAAATCTGCCAAAAGATTGGTCAGCGCTTCGCGTGAAGGGCGAAGTTTGCTTTCTGGTAGGTTCGTCAGCGGTGTATTGGTCAAGTGCATGGTTTCGCCCAACGTCATACGCGGCTCTTCGTAATAGATCAAGCCCGTGAGGAAAAGCTGTTCACGCTGCGCCCGTTCCAACGCGGTTATAGCTTGTAGACGGTTGCGCGGATCGTGGTCTTTATCCAATTTCTTGAGTAGGATGAACGAGCCGTCGTGCATTTCCACCGTAATCATTTCGCCTTCTTCATGATTCTCGACGACGATTTCTTCTCGCGGTTGCACGAAATCCGGCGCGAGATATTGGATTTCGTGTAGTGAGATTTGATGTTCCTTGCCGTAGCCATAGCTTTTGGTGGATTTATCATCATTGTTGAAGGTTACGCATGGGCTGATGATGTCGAGGACGGCGGTTCCTTGATGGCTGAGGGCGGCTTTCATGAGAGCTTGCACTTGTTTAGAATCGCCAGAGAAGCTGCGTCCCACGAAGGTGCAGCCGCTTATGATGGCTTCTAGTGCAAGATCAATCGCCGGAAGCTCGTTTTTGCCATAATATTTCAACGATTGGCCTTCATCAGCCGTCGCGGAGAATTGACCTTTGGTGAGGCCGTATACGCCGTTGTTTTCGATGATGTAGACCATCGGTACATTGCGGCGGACGAGGTGCTTAAACTGCCCAAAACCGATGCTGCCGCTGTCGCCATCGCCGCTGACGGCAATCGCAATCAGATCGCTGTTGACGGTTGTCGCGCCTGTGACGACAGAAGGCATACGCCCATGCACGGTATTAAAGCCGTGCGAGCGCCCCAAGAAATAAGCAGGGGTCTTGCTGGAGCAGCCAATCCCACTCATCTTAATGACTTTATGCTGATCGATCCCCAAATCATACGCGACGCTGATGATCTGGTTCGAGATTGAATCGTGACCGCAACCGGGACAGAGAGTGCTGGGTCGGCCTTTGTAATCGGCACGTTCTAGGCCGAGCGCGTTGGTCTTTTCTTTTCCTGCCATGAGGTTTACTTCTGCTCCTGTGTCATAATTTTGCTAAAAAGCCAAGTGGGGGTCATCGGCAGACTGTCACCGAGCGCCAACGAGAAGACATGACGGGTATCGGCTGCATTTTCTAGGCGTAGAATTTGGCAAAGCTGACCATCAAAATTATTTTCGACGACATATACGCGCTCATGATTAAACATGAATTCCTTGACGCTTTCTGCCAGCGGCAGCGCTCGGACGCGCAGGTAATTGCTCTCGATGCCTTCCGCCGATAATAGATCGCGCACTTCTTGAATGGCAGGGTCGTTAGAGCCGAAGGAGATGATGCCGATGGGCTTGCTGGGGGTGTAATCAATCACGGGCTGTGGGGCGATCTTCCGGGCGCTCTCGATTTTATTATGCAGGCGCTCCATATTTTCTACCCAATCGCTGCCACGCTCACTATAAACCGCCATCGGATTATGGCCTGTGCCGCGTGCGAAATACGAGCCAAAGGCATGATCGATTCCCGGAAGGGTACGGTAAGGTACAGCATCGCCGTCCACGTCGAGATAGCGCCCCCACTTGCCATATTTTTCGATGAATTCATTCAGCTTGGCTTCATCCAGCACCTTACCACGATTTATCGGTTCGTCGGGATACTCGAAGGGCTGTGCCATCCAGTCATTCATGCCGAGGTCAAGGTCGCTCAAAACAAAAACGGGTGTTTGCAGCGCTTCGGCGACATCAAATGCCCGCCAGCCAAATTCAAAGCATTCTTCCACGCTGCCGGGGAGTAAGCATACTTGGCGGCTGTCGCCATGACCGAGGAAGTACGTAAAGAGCAGATCGCCCTGGCTGGTGCGTGTAGGCAGACCCGTGCTGGGTCCCATGCGCGTTACATCCCACACCACAAATGGGATTTCGGCAAAATAAGCCAACCCGGTGAACTCCGCCATCAGGCTGATGCCGGGGCCGCTGGTGGCCGTCATAGCACGAGCGCCCGCCCAACCCGCGCCGACAAGCATCCCAATAGCGGCGATTTCGTCTTCAGCCTGCACAACAGCAACCGTGTTCTTGCCTGTATCGGGGTCTTTTCGGATATGTTGATAGGTGAGAACGGCATCAATCAAGCTCGTAGAGGGTGTAATGGGATACCATGCTGCTAAGGTCAAGCCACCGAATAATGCGCCGATAGCAGCGGCTTCGTTACCCGTAATCATGATTTTGCCCTCATTTTCATTCATTGGGGCAAAACTATAGTGATCTTTCTTTTGTAGATTTTCAACCGACCACTGATAGGCCAGTTCAAGGACGTTGAAGTTCATCTTAGCGGGTTTTTCTTTACCCTTGAAGTTATCCAGCAGTGAGTTCCACAGCACATCCATCGGAATGCCAAAGAGATGCGCGACCACCCCGACATATACCATATTTGCCACGCGATCCCGGAAATCTGCGGCAATTTCGGATTTTTTGATGATGTCTTTAACTGGAATTTCGTAATAGATAATATCTGGACGGCTTTGTCCCCACTTCCATTCTGTCGGGATGATGCACACACCGCCTTCTGGTAGATTCGCGATGTCTTCTGCTGCCGTGTCTTGATTCAGCGCCACAACAATTTCGGTGTTAGCACGGCGGGCAGTGTAGCCATCTTTGCTCACGCGAATGGTGTACCAGGTGGGTAGACCTTTAATATTCGAGGGGAAGAGATTTTTACCGTTGACCGGGATGCCCATTCTAAACAGGGCATTCACAATAAGACTGTTGGAAGTTTGGCTGCCAGAGCCGTTTTTGGTGGCGACCATAATGGCGAAATCGTTGACAATCGGTTCGCCGGAAATTTGCTGCTGGGAGAGGGTTTCGGGTTGGATATTGATAGCCATAGTCGTGCTGCACAATGGACTGTGCGTGGGTCCTTTCTGTCCTGAGCTTCTGATGAGTGGGGGAATATCCCCGACGTTACAAATAATTGAAAAAGACATTATTCGCTGGTAGTCGTTTTTTCTCCTTTCATCGTTTGAATACGGGGTTGATGGCGCAGCAGGTGCGTATGTTCAATAAACGCGGTCTGTGCAGCGTCGTAATCGCCCTTAGCGATATATTCAATAATCCGCTCATGATAATCCCAGACGGATTGTAAGTAAGCGTAATCGGCGTAGTTGTTGAGCTGAACGGCATCATAAGCGTCCCAATAGGCTTCCAGCAGGCCGAGTACGAAGGGATTTTCCAGGTGGTTAAATACGGTAAGGTGAAAAAGACGATGTTCTTCGTGAGGAATACGAATCCATTCGCCGTTCAACTTGGCGCGGGCGGCATGGACACAGTCCCACATGATTTGCTTATCGCTGTCGGTCAATAGATGGCAGGCTTCATGCCAGAAGGCGCTTTCGATGTGGTTGCGAAGATCGCTAAACATCTCAAAAGTTTGAGGATTTTGGGCAAGCGCGAAAAACAAACTGAGGCGAACCGCCGGGGCAAAGTCGTATTCCTTGAGCCGCATTCCGGTTTTGGAGCGCACTTCGACTAACCCCATCACCCGCGCAACTTCAAGCTGCTCGCGTACTTTACTAGCGCTAATACCCAGATAATCGGATTCTTGGAGTTCGCTGATCGTCGGGAGGCGATCACCGGGTTTGAATTCTTGTTCGACCAAGTAATTCAGCAGTTCCGAGCCTAAATCTATTGATGTCATAAATACTATTCATCTGATGAATAAGACTGATTCTATCGTAACCCTATTTGGTTGTTTTGTCTATAGGCCAAATCACAATTTTTGGGGAATCTTACTAAACAGCGCTTTTTGCACCTGTTCCACAATCATTTCGTAATCGGCGGGGTTATGCTGAAAGTCCATCTCATCAACATTGATGCATAGGACGGGGCAGGCTGTCCA
Organism: Anaerolineae bacterium; assembly: GCA_034437895.1. Classification (GTDB taxonomy): domain Bacteria; phylum Chloroflexota; class Anaerolineae; order Aggregatilineales; family Phototrophicaceae; genus JANRLJ01. The sequence goes on from DAOTTO010000483.1 coordinate 27,764, forward strand.
ATGTTGTGTCCAGTTTTCATATAAGGTATTTAAGCCATCAATATAATCCGGTTTAATGTCTTGCTCAAAAGTTCGTCCGCGTTTGGCGATGTGTCCCATGAGCTTGTCCACGCTGGCTTGTAAATAAATAATCAGGTCGGGTGGCGGGACGAAAGCACTTACCGCTTTATACAGGCGGCGATAGGCATCATAATCGCGCTCGGAAAGTTGCCCCTGTAGATGCAGATTGGCGGCGAAGATTTCTGCATCTTCATAGACAGTGCGATCCTGTACGGCGCTGCCGGGGTAATCCAGCAGTTGGCGATGATGTTCCAGCCGCTTGCCGAGGAAGAAGACCTGCGAATGAAAACTCCAGCGCTGCATATCCTGATAAAAATCGACCAGATAGGGATTCTCGGTGTTGGCTTCGTAAAAGGGCTGCCAATTAAAAGTGTGCGCCAACATGCCCGTTAGGGTGCTTTTGCCCGCGCCGATATTGCCTGCGATTCCAACAAAAAGATTGTTCATGGTCAAAGTCTCCAAAAGAGTCAACGCAAAGATGCTAAGGCCGCAAGGAGTCGCAAAGATTTTCTAACTTTTCTTTGCGATGCTTTGCGTTCTCCGCGCCTTTGCGTCTAAATTTTATCCAGCACTCGATTCAATAGTAATACTGACACTGCCTAAAGGAATTTCACTTCCGTCGTCGGCACTGAGGGCGTAAGCGCGAATGGTCGCGGGACCCGTATAGGCATTAGTGGCGAGTTCGGCTTGATACGGCACTTCGTCGATAAAATAGGGGTTAAAAGCAGTGATCGTCTGTTCGTCAATCATTGTGCCAGCGGCATTGATTAGCGCGAGTTGGAATGTCCCTTCAAACACGCCGGATACACTGCCTTCGACGAGCAGCATATCGCCGCCAACGATGTCTCCATCACCGGGGGTAATGATGCTGCCGAATACGCCTTCTGGACGGTAGCTGTTAGCGGAAATAATGATGCTGGCGGAATCATAAATCCCATCACCAGTTAGGGGAATTGCACGAATGGTCGCCTCTGTGGGTTCGCCCGTATAGCCATGAATCAGTTCAATCTGCCAATCGCCAGCCGGGGTATCGACATTGGTCTGCGCGATGATTTGTTCGTCCGCGCCTATGACTTGTAAGGTAAATGTTAGTTGCTCTACATCGGCGACTGTGCCGCTGAGATACAGTGATTCGGCATAGACAATCGTGCCTGTCTGCGGGTAAAGAATATCGATACTGCCCGTAAGCATCGGGGTGGCCGTTGGCTGTGTCGAAGCGCCGTCCGTCGT
>DAOTTO010000484.1:0-5936 GCA_034437895.1 Anaerolineae bacterium
TTCCGAATTTTACGTGAAAATTTTAACCGTATTGAAACGAAATCCATCTTCTTTAATAGTGATATTAGCAACAAAACAGCTTAGTAACGTTGTTTCACAACGCAATTTGCGAAAAATAGCACAATATATAATTTTACTTTTTTCATAAACCTAAAAGCGTCATCTCTTATCAATAACGCCTCAATAACGCTTCAATAACGTCCGCAAACCTTTAAATGGATGTACTTCAACAAGAGGGCTTTATGCAGATAGAACTTTCGCTTATGTTGGGGTTTTGTAGGGGCGCGTTACATTGTGACCGCCGAAAAAGTTAATAACCGACGTTACGCAGCCGTCCGCTCGGGGTTCAAAACCCAGAGCTACCGAGCAATTTGGAAACCTCTAAAGAGGTTAATAATCTTTACTTAACCCCTTCAGGGGTTTCCAAACGCTTTAGCTGGCAGTTTTGAACTGCCAGTGTCAAGTGATTTGAGTGTCTGCGTAACGTCATTTAATAATACACGGCGAAAGCGAATTTACCGTAAGCCTTTATAGAAGTTACGCAGTTCACAGTAATTAGTTTTTAGTTAAAGCGGGTTGTAAGCGAAACGCTTTGTTCTGACTAAGCTATATAAATTACTATAAAATTAACACCTTTTACCACAAAACTTGGTCAAGTGCGTAAGCTCTATTTTAAAAACTTTTGCGCCGCAGAAGCGACCTTTAGCTTTTATTTAGCTAGATTTTGGGATTTTTTGTTAGGTTAGGAAATACATTAAAACTGAGAAGCTAAATAGCAAAAGCATGTGGCGGTCATGGCTGTATGAGCGCTTTTATCATGTTAGCGCTGCTGTGGCTGCTGCATTCTGTATGTATTTTTTGTATTGGACTTTCTGGGAGGCTCAACAATGGCAGCAATCGTAACAAATCGACCAATCGATCGTATTAATGCGGTACCCACTTATGCGGGTGCGGAAAATATGGCGGCGAATATTCCTTTCTTTCGCCGGATTTCTTGGGGTGCAATTCTAGCGGGTGTTGTGGTGGCCTTGGTCATCCAATTGGCATTTAACGCGCTTGGCCTGAGTGTGGGTGCGACGGCAGTGGAACCCCTGACGAACCAAGGGCCGTCAATCCCTGAATTTGGTGTGGGGTTGGTGGTGTGGATGGCGGCAAGCGCACTCATCTCGCTTTTTCTGGGCGGGTATGTCGCTGGACGGATGGCGGGTACTATCGACAATCATGAGGGCATTATTCACGGCGTGATTGTGTGGGCGGTAGTCGTGTTGTTTTCTGTATATCTCTTGACGACCACTGTAGGTAACATCCTGGGTGGTGTAGTCAATGTACTGGGTACGGGCTTAAATTTGGCGGGGCAAGGCGCTGGGGCCATCGCGCCGGAAATTGCCGACTCATTAGAAGCACAAGACATTTCGCTGCAAGGGATACGTGAGCAAGTGACTCAACTCTTTATCACACCTGATGCGGAAGCGTCCACTTCAGGAACAGCAGCGACGACCTCCACAACACAAACTGATGCCCAAATGAGCGCGGCAGAACGTCAAGTGAATCTTGCGCTGACGCAGCTTTTCCGTTTGGGGCTGAATGCGGATGATGCGACGCGGCAGGACGTTATTACAAGTATTGCCACCGCAACAGGACGGCCTGAAGAAGAAATCCGCCTGCAAGTTGTTGAATGGGAACAGCAAATTGATACTGTAAAGGTACAGGCTGAAGAAACTGCCCGTCAGGTCAGTGGGGATTTTGCGGATACCGTAGCGCGGGTTGCAGGAATCATCTTTGCGATTTTGGTGGTGGGCGCATTGGCCTCTGGCATCGGCGGGATGCTTGGGTCGCCTGAACCAGAAGATGTCGTGCGAGAAGCCCAGATGATCGCAGACAAAGTCAGCGCTGCCGAAGTACGCTAAGCAGCACTCATTAAATCAGATGCTTTATCGCCTCGACTATTTGGCTGTCGGGGCGATTTGTTTTTCTACTACATTCGCTTAAGGCGTTTTTTTGAAACACAAAGGCCGCAGAAGTAAGCCTCGATCAATAAGTGAAAAACTTTTAACCACCAAGCCACCAAGAACACCAAGATTTTGAACTTAAATCTTTGTGTTCTCTGTGCGCTCTGTGGTTCAATCTGTTTCTCTTCTGCTTTTTCTAAGCGGCATGTTGGGATTTAAGTTTTGTTTGCTAAACTTAGGCCTAGTCTTTAGGCAATCAGAATGGCAAACACGCATGTTACGTGGCGCGATTTATGGTATTACAGCGGCGGCGATCTGGGGCGGGATGTATGTCGTCTCCGATAGTGTTTTAAAGGTGATTCCGCCGTTTACGCTCCTGACGATCCGGCTGATGATGGGGTCACTCATCCTCGGCGGCCTGCTTTATCTCAAGCATTCGGTAGGGGCGACTCGTCGAGTCTCCCCTACAAACGGTGTTGACTTTACTCAAAGTTTCCCAAATCGCGGCGTTATTTTACGCCTGTTAGGGGTCGGTTTTATCGGCTTTGGGATCAGCGTGGGCGCACAATTCGTCGGCACAGATTTATCGACGGCGGTCAACGGCTCGCTCGTGACGAGTGCGTCCCCGGCCTTCATCCTGATCTTCGCCGCACTCTTATTGCGTGAAAAATTAACGGCGCAGCGGATTTTCGCCGTCGGTCTGGCGACGATTGGCGTGTTGGTCATTGTGAACCCAGCCAATGCTGATTTTGGCTCGGATACATTTCGCGGCGATGTCGCGCTGGCGATTGCAGCGGTGACGTGGGGCTTATATTCCGTCCTCGTCCGCATGGTAAGTGCCAAAACCGACACGCTAATCGTGACGTTCTTCGCATTTTTGGGCGGGATGTTTTTGACCATTCCGGCGGCAATTGTCGAACTCCCGAATAGACCCATCGGCACGATTGACGCTAGTATCATCGCGGGTGTGCTTTTTCTGGGCGTGATCTCGACAGCAGTGGCGATGTGGTTATGGAATCGGGCATTCGCGCTGGTGGATGCGTCGGTTGCGTCGTTGTTTTTCTTCGCGCAGCCACTTGTGGGTGCATTTTTGGCGGCGGTGTTTCTCGATCAAGGCATGACGACGGGCCTCTGGATGGGCGGGGCGTTGATTGTGCTAGGCGTTCTGCTGGCGCTTTATCCGCTGGAGAAACTGACTAAAGCGCGTTCTCCGCAGCCTGAACTCGCCCATGAGGCGGAGATTTCAAATATTTCATGACCACTACATTTGATTTTGACGCTCAAACCTTACCAGGACTTTCGCTTACCTCACCCCCCGGCCCCCTCTCCAATACTTGGAGAGGAGGAGAAAAACGCATCTTGAAGTCCCCTCTCCATGCAATGGGGAGGGGATTTAGGGGTGGGGTAAATGCGTGAGCGAAAGTCCTACTTACAAGCGATTTTTGACGCGCACGGACTCGGCACTGTCCGCAAAATGGAACGGGCGGGGCGCGGCAGAAATAATCCGGCATTTATGATAAATGACGCGCTAGTGATTCGCTTCGACGGCATCATCAACGAAGGCGTATCGCGCTTTCACGGCGAAAAACGCGCCTATGATGTGCTGCGACAGGCCAATATTCCCGCGCCGCAGGTGATCGTTGTCGATGACAGCCGGACAATCGCGCCGCACGATTATCTGATTATGACGAAAATCGAAGGCTCGCCCTTAATCAACGCATGGCCTACCCTGTCGCCCAATCAGCGCGAGAAGGCGGCTTATGAGGCGGGGCGCTGTTTAGCGCTGATGCACGGAATCACGTTTGCTACTTTTGGCAAACTTTACGGCACGGAACGTATTTTTGAGACTTGGTACGCTTATGTGCAGGACACATTTAGGCGCTACTGCCGGGGTGCTGCTGATGAAGGCGTTATCGCGGCAGACATCATTGACCGCATGGAAAAGGTCATTGAGCGGCATCGCCCGATTTTTGACAGTGTGACTCCGGCGCGGCTGGTGCATTGGGATTATCACTTCGAGAATATTTTGCAGCAGGACGGCGAAATCACGGACATCCTCGATTTTGAGTGGGCGCTTTCCGGCGATGTCGCCCATGACTTCAACCGCCGCGATCAATGGGAGGCGGATTGTCCCGGCAGCCGTGCGCCGCTGTATGCCGGATATGCGAGTATCCGTCCGTTAGAGGCCGATCATGACGTGCGCGTGATGCTGTATCAGATCATCTGGTTGGTGGATTGCATTGTCGATGATTTCGACCCGGACGAAACGACGACAGCACACGATCAACTGTTGGCGATACTCCAAAATTTGGAATAAACCCTCCGTTGAACCATCTGACGCGAATGATACCGATAGCGGGCATAACATTGCAAAATTATTCAATCGATTCTCTTGAAATTTTTAGATGAATTAAACGACTATTTATCTTGAAAGCGTCTCTTCTTTCTCCTACAGCAAAACGGGTCAAGACCAGCTGCTGATCTTAGTCATTTTGTCTTTGGCAGCGCCCCTTATTTGCAGCCAAATCCTCAAGGTCGATCCGAATGCGACTGATCCGCGCAATCGGCTTTTAGGGATTGGTGCGCCGGGGCATCTCTTCGGCACAGATCATCTGGGACGCGATCATCTGGGGCGTTTGCTTTTTGGCGGACAAATTTCGTTGGCGATTGGCTTTTTCGGCGCAGTGACGACACTCGCCGTCGGGGTTGTGGTCGGCATGGCGACGGGCTATTTTGGCGGCATCATTGATGACTTTTCCAATTGGGTTATCACGACAATGGACTCTTTGCCCGCCCTTTATTTGCTGATCGCGGTTTCTGCCCTACTGCGTCCATCCCCGCAATCCCTCGTGCTTGTAATTGCCATCACCGGATGGACGGGTGCGGCGCGGCTCGTGCGGGGACAAACCCTCGTCATCCGCCAGCTTGATTATGTCACGGCGGCACGAGCATTAGGGGCATCGCCCTGTCGAATCATGTTCGCGCATGTTTTCCCTAACCTCATTTCGATTCTGGCGATTACGCTGGCGCTAGGTGTGGGCGGTGTGATACTGGCAGAGGCGACTTTGAGCTTCTTAAATCTTGGTGTGCAAGCACCGACTCCGACGTGGGGGAACATGCTTACGGACAGTCAGAGCTATTTCCGCACGGCGGGACATTTAATCGTCCTACCTGGGCTGCTGATCTCGGTGACGGTGCTTTGTTTGTACATCATTGGCGACGGTGTGCGCGACGCGTTTGACCCACAGACCAATAATTGAGGGAAAAGTAGTGATGAGCGATGAGTAATGAGTAATGAGTAATGAGTGGTGAGTGATGAGTAGATAAATATGCTTCCTTAACCTTAGTTTTGGATAGCGCACTTTGATTAACTTTTATGATGTCCTCATCCCCCGACCCCTTCTCCATTGCAGGGCGAAGGGGAGAAAAACGGCTCACAATGGTTCTTTAAGTCCCCTCAGCTACGAAGTGGGGAGGGGATTTAGGGGTGGGGATAGAATGAAAACACTGTCTGAAACTCAGGTTCCTTAAAACGTCCTTCTAACGGCTAACGGCTAATCGCTAAATGCTAAATGCTAGATTACGACACCGTAACCGTGTCGCAATAGGCATGTAACCCACGCCGTCGATAATCATCCTCAGACGGTACGATGAGAGGGGACATCATCGGCTACTGGCTACTCCTTCTGCCAAATCTCCTGCTCTTTGGCTTGCTCACTAGAGGGCAGGAGATTTTGGAAACACTTTTACATTTTGACCATCCATAGACGATTGCGAATTTCGCAACTATGATAGCTTTAAATGCCTTTAAACGAATTGAAACACGGGTAAGCATCCCCACGCCTAAAGGCGGGGGCTTTTAAAAGCCCTAATGCTTACCCGACTCAGTGCGGCTAAGGTCGCACTACGTTAGGACTGAAAATATAGGCACTTCGGGATACCTCACCAGTTCCGAACTCTGCGGTGAGCGATTAAACAGGTGATTGG
>DAOTTO010000485.1:0-2026 GCA_034437895.1 Anaerolineae bacterium
TCCTAGTTAAACGTTTAATGGTTAAAATAAGCTCACCAAAATGATAGTACTTTCATACTATCCAGTACTTTTAGCCTATGATTATTGGCGAAGAATTGAGACATAAATAAAAAGTGTAAACGAAAAAGAATTAAGATGTGTCTATAAATAAGACGCTTTTTGATAAAAGGTAAATCCAATAGCTAGATCGGATCAAACAGGAAGGAAGTGCAATGAAAACGCAATCTTCATACACCCACTCATTCATTTGCACTAACCATACCCTATAACGCATTCTGAGAGGTCACACCATCATGCCACAATTCATCCGTACCACCCTCCCCCGCTTTTCTTTCGTCTATGTGACGCTGATTATCTTTTGCATCATGAGCTTGGGGACAAGCCTTGTAAATGCACAGCAGACAGCCGGGGTACGTATCAATGTAGGCGAAAACATTCAATCTGTTATTCAACGTTATCCAGCAGGGACGACGTTTATCATTGCAGCCGGTGTTCATCGGATGCAGACCATTTCTCCGCGCAATGGCGATACTTTTATAGGCGAAACAGGGGCAGTCCTTAATGGATCGCGCTTGCTGACTGACTTTCAACGCAGCGGCAACAACTGGGTTGCTTCCGGACAGACCCAACAAGGGCCGCGCATCGGTTCGTGCGAAGTCGGCTATGAACGCTGTACGTATCCTGAAGACCTGTTTATTGGTAATCAACCGCTGCGGCAAGCGACGGGCATGTCATCGGTAACAGCAGGGAGTTGGTTCTTCAATTACGATACCGACCAAATCTACTTCACGGATAATCCTGCGGGGCGTACCGTTGAAATTGGCGTAAATACCTTCGCTTTCCTGAATACGGCTTCAAATATCACTATCCGCAACTTGACGATAGAAAAATATGCCACCCCTGCCCAGAATGGCACGATTACGGCGGGTGCAGGCTGGGTCGTAGATACCAACACCGTACACTGGAATCATGGTGCAGGTATCAAGATGCAAGGCGCAAATGCCCGTCTGAGCAACAACCGTGTTGTAAATAATGGTCAGTTGGGCATCAACAGCCATAACGCCACCAATTCGCTGGTGGATGGCAATGAAATTGCATACAACAACTACGCGCACTATGATGATTCATGGGAAGCAGGTGGAACAAAATTCGCCCGCACCAATGGTTTGACTGTTCGCAATAATTATGTACATCACAACACCGGCGCTGGCTTGTGGACAGATATTGATAACATCAACATCACCTATGAAAACAATCTTGTGACCTACAATGCCGAAGAAGGCATCTACCACGAAATCAGTTACGGTGCGGTCATTCGTAATAACATCGTGATGTTCAATGGCCGTGTCTCATCCAGCTTCTTGATGTATGGCTCACAAATTTTGTTGTCCTCGTCGGGTGACGTGGAAGTCTATAATAACACCATCACCATAGGCGATACCTATGGTAAGGGTATCGGCATCCAGCAGCAGCAGCGCGGCAGTGGGTCACAGGGGACTTGGAGTGCTTCCAACAACAATATTCACAACAACACCATTATCCACATGGGAAGCGCTGGCTTTAGTGGGGTTACATTGGATCCGCGTTGGCCTTCTGATCCCAACATCTATTGGGCAGGCAGCAATAATAGATTCGATTACAACACTTACTATGTGAGTGGCGCAAACAGCAGCCGCAACTTCTGGAGATGGTCTGATAATCAGTTAAACTGGACGAGTATTCGTTCTAATGGACAAGAAGCTAATGGACGGTTGATTACGCAACTGCCGGCTAATGCCGGAGTCGTCCCCGCATGGACTCGTTCTGGCACGCAACCGCCTAGTTTCCCTGCACCAGCCACGGCTGTGATGACCGCGACCAGTACGCCAACTGAGCAGCCTTTACCCTCTATTGTGAACATTGTCCTGATTGATGCTGTCACCGATCAAGACATGCTCATACTAACGGATGGCGCTGTGGTTGATTTAGCCGCGCTGACCAATGGCACCTTGAATATTCGCGCAGATACAGCTGAATCCGCAAGCAG
>DAOTTO010000486.1:0-9355 GCA_034437895.1 Anaerolineae bacterium
TTGGGAAAAGCCAGTGTCGCTCACGCCAAACCAGTCCGTAACATTGTCTAGGTGAACTTAACCCGCGCAAGCGGAGAAACGAAAGGTAACTTTCAAATGCAACGTGTATTTGTACTAGACCGCAACAAACAGCCCCTCATGCCCTGCCACCCGGCACGGGCGCGGGAACTGTTGGACAAAGGGAAGGCGGCAGTGTATCGCCAATATCCGCTTACGATCATCTTGAAAGAACGAGACAGCGGCGATGTGCAGCCTATCGCCTTCAAAGTCGATCCCGGCAGCAAGACCACCGGAATAGCGTTAGTCGCAGACTTCAAACGGGGCAAGCGCTTGATCTGGGCAGCAGAACTAAGCCATCGTGGGCAGCAGATCAAAGACGCGCTCGAATCGCGGCGCTCGTTGCGGCGGGGTCGTAGGGCGCGTCACACCCGCTACCGTCCAGCGCGGTTTGATAATCGCCGTCGTCCGAATGGCTGGCTGCCGCCGTCGCTCATGAGCCGCGTAGATAACATCGTGACGTGGGCAAACAGATTAGGCCGCTTTTCGCCGCTGGCATCCGTCAGTCTGGAACTGGTTAAGTTCGACATGCAGGCCATGCAAAACCCTGAAATCAGCGGCGTAGAATACCAACAGGGCGAATTGATGGGCTATGAAGTCCGTGAATACTTGCTGGAAAAATGGAAGCGCAAGTGTGCTTACTGTGGGGTAGAAAACGTACCATTTGAAGTGGAGCATATCAACCCAAAATCGCGGGGCGGGTCAAACCGTGTGAGCAACCTCACTATCGCTTGTCACGACTGTAACGATAAAAAAGACAATCAAACGGCGGCTGAGTTTGGGCATCCCGACATTCAAGCGAAAGCCAAAGCGCCTATGAAAGACGCGGCGGCGGTCAATGCCTCACGCTGGAAGTTATATGGCGTGTTCGCTCAGGCGGGTATTCCGTTGGAAGTCGGCACGGGTGGGCGCACGAAGTTCAATCGCGTTAAGCAATCCTATCCTAAAGCGCATTGGTTGGACGCGACTTGTGTGGGGGAAAGCGGGGCGCGTGTCTTTGTTTCGGCTAATCACACGCCACTACTGATTAAGGCCACAGGCAGGCAATCGCGCCAGATGTGCCGCGTGAATAAGTACGGGTTTCCGCGTACAGGCGCGAAGCAAAGCCGTGTGGTAAAAGGTTTCCAGACGGGCGACATGGTGAAGGCCGTCGTCACCACTGGTACGAAAGCTGGCGCGTATATCGGGCGAGTGGCGGTACGAAGCTCAGGCAGCTTTAATATCACCACCCGCACAGGCACGGTGCAGGGTATTGGCTACAAATGCTTCACCCCGCTTCACCAATCAGACGGCTACACCTATATGAAAGGAGAACTTGCGCTTCCTCCCCATGCCTAAAGGCAGGGGTATCCGTGCAAGGAATTTGATGATGATGCTTATCAATATGACAGTAATCCCAACCAGATTTCTGAGCAGGCACTTGCTTATCCTTTACCCGTGAATCCAGCTTTGGCGGATGAACCGTCCTGCGTGGGGATGGGCGCGATTGGGGTGCTGACGACGGGTGTCGTTTTTTTCAATGCGTTGGATGCGCTAGGGCGTGATGGAGTCGCGCACGAAATTCAGGACGCGTGTCAGGGGCATCCTGAAGTATCGGGCATGTATCATTATCACAGCCTAACAGAATGTTTGCCGGATAGCGATGAGGGTCATTCTGCCTTAATGGGTTATGTTTTTGATGGGTTCGGCTTTTATGGCGTGCGTGGGGAAGAAGGCGAAGTGCTGACTAACGCCGATCTTGACGAATGTCATGGGCATATCCACGAAATCGAATGGGAAGGCGATGCGGTGGCGATGTATCACTATCACGCCACCTACGAATATCCGTATACCATCGGCTGTTATCGTGGCACACCCGTTATGGGAAGTGCGGCGCAAGCGGCTTCTGGTGGTGGTCAGAACGGTCAGGGCGGGAATACACTGCCGCAAGGTCAAGGACAAGGCGGCTCCGATCTCGCGGCAGCAGCAATAGTTTTAGGCATCAGCGAACAAGCCTTGCGGGATGCGCTCGGTGCGCCTCCGCCTGATTTCGCGGCAGCAGCGGCGACATTAGGTATCACTGAGCAAGCGCTGCGGGATGCGTTGGGTGTGCCGCCAGGACGCAGAGAGATAGATCGTTTTTTTGAGGTTATTTCTGGTGCTGTTCCATCATCAGCATTTTGTTAAAGCGGCGGGTATGGCGTTCTTCCTCGCTGATATGCGCGTGGATGAAAGCCTCCGCCAGCTCTTCACTTAAGGCTGTCCCGATGATGCGCGACCCAATGCACATCACATTCATGCGGTCATGCTCCACGCCTTGATGGGCGCTGTAGGTGTCGTGGCAGATGGCGGCGTAAATGCCGTTGACTTTGTTGGCGGCAATACACGCGCCTACCCCGCTGCCGCACAGCAAGATTCCGCGTTCTGCGCGTCCATCTAAGACAGCATCTGCAATCGCTTGCGCCGCATCGGGATAATCGGACGGGACATCCGGCGTGTTCACGCCAAGATCAACCACCTCATGCCCCCTTTTCTTGAGATAGTCCAGAAGATGCTGCTTTAGCGGGTAGCCTGCATGATCGGAAGCGAGGGCGAGACGCATAATTTTGCTCACTTTTTATTTTGTTTACCAAGATTCAGGTTAGAAGATGCGCGATCCGTTGGCGACGGGCTGCGTCAGTTGCAGCAGGACGACAGCGCCATTCTCGTCGGGCGCACCCAGCACCAACACCTCTGATTTTACGCCAGCAATACGCTTTGGCGCAAAGTTCACAACGGCGATCACCTGCCGCCCAATGAGCGCCTCGGCGGTATAGTGGACGGTCAACTGCGCGGAACTGGTTTTAATGCCGAGTGCGCCAAAATCAATCGTCAGGATATATGCAGGTTTTTGCGCTTTAGGATTCGGTTCAGCGGAAAGCACCATCCCGACGCGCATATCGACCTTTAAAAAATCATCAAATTCGATGGTGATTAGTTCGTTCAACCCTGCCTCGCTATTTTTTTGTCGTCATGTATCCTATAAATGGCTATTTTAACCTCATTTTGTAATGATAGAAAATCCAATCTTTTTCCTCTGTCATTACATATTCGTCGAGAGGTTTCCAGATATTTTTTCCGATAAGTTGATGCAGCCCGCCTGCTGCATTCATCTCGATAATCTCCCCGTTGATGATTTCAATCCGTGCATTCGAGCCAAGCGCCAGCAGATCATCGAGTGTCATCCCTATTTTTCCACCGTAAAATCTGTCATTATCACCTCCTGCCTATCATTCGATTCTATTTTATTGAAAGCTGACGGTTAAATGCTCAAAATCGCCCATATCATCACCGGACTCGATACCGGTGGTGCGGAAACGATGCTCTATAATTTGCTGGCTTATCAGCAGGAAGATGACACCCTACAAGCCGAGGTTTATTCGCTGACCGACATCGGCACAACGGGGCAGCGCATCGCCGCACTCGGTCTGCCCGTTCACGCGCTGGGGATGACTCCCGGCCTGCCGAATCCGCTGCTGATCGTTAAATTGGCACGTTGGCTGCAAGAAAATCAGTTCGATGTTGTGCAAACATGGCTGTATCATGCTGATCTGGTGGGCGGCATCGCGGCGAAATTGGCGGGGAATATTCCGCTGGCGTGGTGCATCCAGAACACGCGGCTTGATACGGGCGTAGAAAGCAGCCGGACGATCTGGATAGCCAAGCAGTTGGCGTGGCTGTCGCGTTTTATGCCAGATCGCATCATCGCCGCCGCAGAAGCCGCCCGTAAATGGCATGTCGGTCTCGGCTATAGCGACGAAAAAATGGTCATCATCCCTAACGGCTTTGATCTCACCCGTTTTCAGCCGGATTCGACGGCGCGCGCCGAAATCCGTGCTGAATTAGATATTCCGCCAGATGCGCCCGTTGTCGGGATGGTGGCGCGGTTTGAACCTGTGAAAGACCATGCTAATTTTGTCGCGGCGGCGAAGGCGCTGCATGAGATCAATCGGGAAGCGTTTTTTGTCCTTGCGGGCAAAAATGTCACTTGGGAAAACGACGACTTGAGCGCGTGGATTGCTATGGGCGACATGCAGCAGCAGTTTCGTCTGCTCGGTTTGCGGAACGATGCGCCGCGCTTGTTTAATGCGTTGGATGTCATTACGCTATCGTCACGAAGCGAGGCACTCCCGCTGACAATTGGCGAAGCAATGGCTTGCGGTATTCCAGCAGTGGTAACGGATGTGGGCGATGCGGCTTTGTTGGTAGGTGATACGGGCAAAATCGTCCCGGCGCGGAATCCCGAAGCGCTCAGTTTAGCATGGAACGAGATTCTCGCGCTGCCGGACTCTGAGCGCCACGTATTGGGGAGCGCGGCTCGCCTTCGCATTGAACAGCATTACAGTCTACCTACGATTGCCGCTCAATATCAGATGCTGTGGGAGGAAATCCGATCAAGCACGACAAAAAAATAAATTCGCGCTTCCTTTTGGGTGGCTCAGTGAGTCACCCTATAAAACGAGGTTTCTTAACGTAGAACAGCACAAACTGTCTTAATTTCAATTAGCACTAGGCGGCCACCACGTTTTTTCCCATCTTTGCACAAGTGCCGTTAGACGTTCAGCAGTAGCACGGGCTTGATCTGCTTCATCGGCAGAAAGGGGCTGAAGTTGATTAGCAATCGAATGGATTTCTTCAATGTAGGCATAGGGTTCATGGAGCTTTCCTAGTCCAACAGGGGTGTAAACAATTTCATTAACGCGGGCTGCGACAAATTTCCACCGCTGTATAAGTTGCATAATTTGCTCCTCAGCTTCGTCAGACATACCTTACTCAACCTTTGTAAATGGATCTGTTTTCATTCTACAAACTTTTATTCTATAGTGCAAACTATTGGCTTCAATAATTTAATAGATACTTCTAAATAAATAGAAAAATACTATTTATGCCTAACGACGGCTTAAAATCATTAGGAGGTAAACTACATACCGCCCTGGTCAAGTCCCCGAATATAAAGGACGCGGCAGACCCCCAACACGAAAACAGCCTGTTGCTGGATGGCATTATACCCAAATGGTTAAACGACGCGCTGAGAAAGGCAAGGTGATGGGAGTTGATATTCGGGTGATTTATGGCGATGACACTACCCTAAGCCAGACTGCAACACGCACTACCTGTGTTGAGCGTACCAACTTAACTTCGCGTCTCATGAATGGACGCTTGGTTCGCAAAACACTGGTCTTTTCCAAGCAGTTGGCGATGTTATGTGCTGCCTGTGTTTGGGAAGATGTGGTTTATAATCTCACACGACCCGTGAAAACGCTGCGGGTTGAAGCCTTACCTCACACTGACCGCCGTTGGCTACAACACTCTCCCGCGATGGCGGCGGGCATTACTGACCATCTCTGGTCAATTCGTGAGGTACTCATGACTGTTTCTGTACCTGCCAACTCTATTTAGGGAGACTACATGAAATACAGCCTTTATTTTATTACAGCGTAGATGAACATCGACGCGAGATACTTACCATGCCTCCATTATTTGATTTTACCCAATTCCCCACTTTAGAAACCGAGCGCCTAATCCTGCGCGAACTCCGATTGACCGACGCTGATGCCGTCTTCCGTATTCGGGGTGATTATGAAGTGACGCGCTATAACATCGGCGCGGCTTATACCTCGCTCGATCAATCCATAGCGCTGATCGAATCTGTTCTCAATGGTTATCGTGAAGAAAATGAACTGCGCTGGGGAATCGTGCTTAAGGATGCACCGCGCTCCGAAGCTGGACAAGTGATCGGAGTCTGTGGCTATAACTATTGGAGCCGCATCGATCATCGCGGGTCGGTTGGGTACGATCTGGCGCGGCCTTATTGGGGGCGTGGGATTATGCCAGAAGCGCTGACGGCTATCATCAACTTTGGCTTCGAGCGCATGGGACTCAATCGCATCGAAGCGGATGCCAGCTTTTACAACACGGCTTCCACCCATGTTTTAGAAAAACTCGGCTTTCATCAGGAAGGCCTCCAGCGCGAACAGTACTTTGAAGATGGCAGCTATCATGATCTGCGTCTTTTCGCCCTCCTCAAGCGCGATTGGGAAAACAAAGCGAAAACGTTCTCAAATAATCAAGCATAGGGCAAGCGTAAGATAATCGTCGGTTTGCAAAGCAGTTATGTATATTGTTTAATTAATAGCGCCTCGGCTATGCTGGGATCATCGTCCAATGCAGCCGAAAAGAGGCTTATGTTTACCCAACGCCGATTTCGACCTGACGGGGTGCTGTCGCTGATTGCGATAGCACTATTATGCCTTATGTCGGTGGTTGTCTCCGCACAAGATATTACCCCACCACCGGAAATACCACCCACAGAAACGCCTACCCAACTTCCCTCATCAACTCCGACCTTAATCGAAACTCCAACACTTATACCAACCTTAACCGAAACACCACCAGCAACAGAGACACCGTTACTATCCCCCAGCCTAACACCGCCACCTGAACTCATAGTTGAAGTCACTCCTGAAACTGTAGACATTTTGCCAGACATCGTTACATTTGCTCAACCAGAGCTATTCAGTGCGCTAAGTCAACCGATTTTTGATCGCTTTTACACAATTGATTTCGATACGCCTGCTGATGATTACCTCTACGATATTCCAACAGTGGCGGAATGGGCAGCACGCAATCCGGGTAATACCGCTGTCACCCGTGCTGGCGACGACATTGCCTGCATCGCCAATAGCACAGGGACTTGTGGCGCAACGCCGCCAGCGTTTCTGCGCGATAACGGTCCATTTGTTGCACGGAATAACCCCAATTCCACCTATAATGGGATTTATGCTACGCTCTATATCCCTGTCCCAACCGACTGTGCCAATGACCTTTTTGTCAGCTTTCACCATCGGCATTACTGGCCTAGTAGCACATCCATTCGCCTAGTAAGCCGCTTGCTGGATACCAACTACACCATTCTCCAAACGGCATATAATCAAGTGGTGAGTACAAACGCAAATCAATGGTATCAACTGATTACTAGCTATACTACGCTGCCGGCATCAAGTGGTTGGATTGAACTCTCGGTGGGCAAAACTGCTACCACAGCCGTTCCCAGCGGCGCGTTCAATTACATGGACAATATTGAGTTAGCCTGTGTCGCCAAACCAGCACCTACTCTAGTCAACTATGGTATAGCTACGAGTGGTTCTTGGACGCAAACCGAACTTGACGAGATTTTGGCAGGTGTAACCGCAATGGGACAAGCGTTTGCTGTTCTTGCCCAAGATGGTTTAGCACCGAATGTCAAATTCAAGCAGGTTATGGGTGTTGAAAGTCCAACAGGTGTGACCGATCAAGGGGTGATTACCCTAATTAAGGACACCAGCACTAACCCTTATTGTATCGTCAATAATGGCAATCGGACGATTACCTGTGGCAATTTGCTTTCTACTACAGGCCAGCCATTGCCCATGACACGCTACGTAATCGTTCACGAGATGGGACATGTATTCGATAACCAATCGGCGAGAAATAACAATGTACCCTTGCGTGACTATATTGCAGTCACTGGAATCACATTGCCTCTTTATGATGATAATGGCTTTTTGGTAATGGGTAATTTCGGTTCTGGCGATTGTCCTACTTTACCAGCAACTTGGGGACGAGGTGAACGTGGTTGGGGCAGTGGGCCTGGGTCAACTTACAAACCAAATCCGCCATACTACGGTCTTTACAACCATGATATTTGCGGACTACCTGATGAGCAGAACTTTACAACCTTCCAGCAGCATCCCGCGCCTTATCTTTCCGACCCATATCAGGAAACTGCAGCCGATATGTTCGTCAATTGGGTATTCCGAACTATATATGGGAGTGGAAACGGTTTTTTGGATCGTACTTGGAAGCCTACTGATAGTGACCCCATAACGGGACAAGCTTGTAATATTATAAGTGTTGGAGGGATAACTGTGGGATGTAGCTCAACTGTTAGAGGGAATGAAGCTTCCGGTCAAGCCCGTTTTGACCGTATGAACTTGGACACAAATTCAATCTTTACCGCGCACGGTTGGTAAATAAGCAAAAGGATAGATGTAAGATGATACGTTTTATACTCACTAAATACCTTGTCTTATGCTTTGCAGTGTTATGCATAACTTCAATGGTAACTGCACAAACTTCACTGCCCCTTAATTCTAATTGGATTCGAGCTATCGTTTGGAGTCCTGATGGAACGCAAATTGCATTTGGGACACAGGGAGGAATTATTCAAATTCTGGATGGAAGTACGGGGCAAAGGTTGCTTACACTTCAGAATGACGCAACCTCGCCAATATATACACTGAATTGGAGTCCTGATGGATTGAAACTTGCTAGTGGTGGATTTGATCGTTTAGTGAAGATCTGGGATACCCATACTGGAGGCCTTATTCAAACATTTGCGGGACACGCTGCCTCTGTTGGGGATTTAGACTGGCATCCCGACGGAATACACCTTGCTAGTGCAGCGGAATATGAAAACCCAATTGTTTGGGATACCACAACGGGGGTAGGAAGTCGAGTAAGCGCTGGCGATGCATTTACCGTACAGTGGAGTCCTGATGGAAATATCTTAGCGGTTGGAGGGCAATACGGGCAAATTCGACTTTACCCTATCGGGCATTATAACTATGAAAATGCAAGAATAATTGAAGGTCTTCCTGGTATAGCATGGCGAATGGCTTGGGATGAAAGTGGTACCAACCTTGCAGTAGGAATTACCTATACCCCAGAAAGTTCAATGGTTCAAGTTTGGAATGTAGCCACAAACCAGTTGATATACAACTTTGAAGAAAACACAAGTAATATGTATTCTATCAAATGGAGTCCAGATAATAACTTTTTGGTGACTGCCAGTGTAGATCAGACAGTCAGAATTTGGGATATGGCAACAGGACTACCTATTGAAGTGATCCAAACACAAGATCCTGCATTCTCGGTAGATTTCAGTCCATTTGGTGGGAGACTTGCATTTGGCGCTGTATCAAGTGAAACTGCGGGACTTCAACAAGATGCCATTCCCGTAATTGAATCATTCGCAGATGGAGCAATCCAAATCGTTGTCCCTGCGCCGTCGCTGGAAAGGCTGCAAGCGATTCAGGCGGCATGTATGACTGCGCCTGCCCTAGCGACGATGGACGCGCAAGAGATCACAGTCGATGCGCTGCCGGATTATGTGGCGCAGATCGAAGCGCTCACGGATGCGGAAATCCCTCCCGGCTGCGCTGCGGATTTGGTGGCGGTGGCTGAAGCGCTGATCGCAGAAGGCCAATAGCTTAAATGCTACTTCTTTCGAGGCAGGGCT
>DAOTTO010000487.1:0-5991 GCA_034437895.1 Anaerolineae bacterium
CAGGATATTCGCTCGTTTGAACTGCAATCGTTCCGATCAAAATTGGGTATTGTTCCGCAGCAGCCGTTTCTCTTTAGCGGGACGGTATTGGATAACATCCGCTACGGACGGCCTGATGCAACAGACGCGGAAATTGAGGAAGTCGCTTACAGTGTCGGCAATGGGGAATGGTTAGAAACACTGCCCGATGGTCTATATAGTGATGTTGGGGAGCGCGGCGCACGGTTGAGTATGGGGCAGCGCCAGCTTGTGAGTCTCATGCGTGTGCTACTAGAAAAACCTGCGATCTTCATTTTGGATGAAGCCACCGCCAGTGTTGACCCCTTCACGGAGACACAAATTCAGGAAGCGCTTGATCTGATTTTAGAACATTCCACATCAATTTTGATCGCGCATCGCCTGAGTACGGTTCGCAACGCAGATCGGATTATCGTCATTAAAGAGGGTGAGATTATCGAAGAGGGCAGCCATGAGCAGTTAATGGAACAAGGTGGGCATTACTCCGAACTTTACAACACCTACTTCCGGCATCAGTCTTTGAGCTATATCGAAAACGCCAAAGAGATGTTTTTAGAAAAGGCTGTTGATTAATTCATACCAGCCTGTTCTTAAATTTCAAAAATATCACGCACTGCCAGCATAAAACCGGGCAGGACATCTTCGCCATCTAAGGTGCTATCAATCCCGACCTTGCGTATATTCAGGCTGCCGTCAGGCGTGAGATGACACACATCGACAATCTTGCTCGCCGGGTAAGCAATCCAAACAAATTTTGTACCGCATTGCAGCATGGACTCAGCTTTGTTTTGCAACTCGCGCTCCCAATTGCTTGGCGATGCAACTTCTACCGCCATATCGGGCGCGAATTTAAATCGAGTTGGCAAGGGTAAAGACTGACGTTTATACGATACAAAGGATACATCCGGGGCAAACTCATCACCATTAGGAAGGCTATAACTTACAGTATCTGTAAACACGAAGCCAAGTTTTTTACTCTTTGCAAAACTTCTAAGCGGTGTTTGAATTTCTTGTATGATAAGATTATGAGTCGGACTTGGGTAAGCCACTTCGTAGATGACTCCTTTGATGAGTTCAAAAAGTTTATCTTTATTTTCAGGCATATCTTCGATACGACGGAGATCATCAATTGTATAGAGCCGTTCTTGAGTGGTCATTATTTCCCCCACAAATTATTACGCCTATTTTAGCACAAATTGGACCCTCTCAAAATTCGCGTTGAACCTCGCTTTTGCCTATAATCGCAAGAGATCGTCTTGTTGTAGGCCGTTTATGACAACTGTGAATTTCGCCCTTCAACCGCATCTCGACAAACTTTATAAGCATTCCCCACGCAATTTAGCGCTTACTGCGACCACAGCAGATGAATTCGCGGACTGGAAACGGACGCTGCGAAATGAGCTTGTGGAACTATTGGGAATAGCGCGGCGCGAACTTCCACCCAAAATTCAGGCGGAAAAGCTGCAAATGATTGACCGAGGAGATTACGTCGAGGAAAAATATGCGCTCAATGTCAGTGAAGGCGTTTATGCGCCCATCTATATCCTCGTCCCTAAAATACCGCCACCTTATAAGCCGATTATGGTATTTCATGGGCATAATCCGAGTGTGCAATACGTCCTCGGTCAGTATCCCGACGAAGCAACGGCTCGCGCACGGTTAGCCGTCGATAACAATTACGCGCAGGCACTCGCGCAGGCGGGTTATCTGGTGTGTGCGGTGGAGCAGCGCGGCTTCGGTGAACGAGTCAGCGCACAGGTCGGCGGCCCTGAACCTGCTACTTCATGTCGGCATCTCTCGTTTGACTATCTCATGCAAGGGCGCACCCTGATGGGGGAGCGAGTCTGGGATGGCATGGTGGCGATTTCTTATGTCGAAAGCCGTGCCGATGTTATCCCGCGAATTATGGGCTGTACGGGTAATTCTGGCGGTGGCACGACGACCTGCTGGCTGGCGGCGCTGGATGATCGCATCACCGTTGCGGTGCCTTCGTGCTGTTTTTGCTCATTTAAAGAGTCAATTTTGGGCGTGTATCACTGTGAATGCAATTATGTGCCGAATCTCTTGAATATCATCGAAATGGGTGAGCTTGCCGCACTGCTTGCGCCGCGTCCGCTGCGAATTATCAACGGCGAACATGATCCGATTTTCCCGATTGCGGCAGCCTATGAGGAATTTGAAACGGTCAAACGGGCTTATCAAATTTTTGACGTGGAAGATCGTTGTTCGCTGGCGGTGCATCCCGGCGGACATGCTTATAACCATGCGTTGAGTCATGCGTGGTTCAAGGATTGGCTCTAATCTAAATGGCTGTTCAACCCCTGACGATCAAAAATGCCCAAATCTGGACGGGAAACGGCGCTGAGCAGCGCGATCTTTACACGGCTGATCATGTTTTAAATGCACCCGCGCTTGGTGCGTTAGAGGTTGATCTTTCCGGTTATGTGATTTTTCCCGGTTTGGTGAACGCGCACGATCATCTTGAGTTGAATCATTATCCGCGCACCAAATTCCGCGAAGTCTATAACAACGCGCACGAATGGGGCGAAGACGTAAACGCCCGCTTGAATGAATCGCCGTTTAAAGAACTTCGCGCTTATCCGTTGAAAGATCGGCTGTTCATCGGCGGCTTAAAAAATCTACTGTGCGGCGCGACCACTGTCGCCCATCACGGCCCACCACATAAAGCGATGTTTCGGCCTGATTTTCCGGTGCGCGTCTTGCGAAAATATGGATGGGCGCATTCGCTCCACTTCAACACCGATGAGGAAGTCGTTCGCTCGTATCGCAGCACCCCGAAGGGCTGGCCTTGGTTTATCCATCTGGCGGAAGGCAGCGATGAAGTCGCGGCGGGGGAATATCAACGGCTGAAAGCACTTGGTTGCGTAGGTGAGAATACGGTTATTGTGCATGGCATCGGCGTAAACTGGCAAGACCTTACTGAGTACGCTAAACCTATCAAAACTCCTTTAATTTGGTGCCCCTCAACAAATAAATATTTGTTAGGAACGGTAAAAGATACACACTATTGGTTTGGTGCTGCAATTCCAGTAGGAAAAGGTCACGATGTTGCGATTGGGAGCGATTCGAGATTAACAGCAAATGGTGATTTGCTAGATGAATTAAAAATAGTAATTCAGTATTATGGCTATAGAGATTTGTCGAATCAAAGTATTTTGTCGAGAGTAACCGAAATCGCTGCGAAGATTCTCCAATTACCGAATAGTGGTCATTTGGGATTAGATGCCTATGCAGATTTAGCTATTCTTAAATCGAAAGAGAATGCTGAAATTGCTGTTTGCGATTCCCTGCGTACCGATCTTACCCTCGTTGTACGCGGTGGTATTCCGCAAATTGGCGATCCTGAGATGATGGCGAAATTTCCGCATATACAAACAGTTGAAGCCACTTTAGACGGCATACCGAAAGCCATCAATATTCATCTGGCACGGCAAATCGCCCGCTGTTCGCTCAAAGAGCCGGGTTTGGAATTGGGAGTCATCCCAAAGCGCCGTTTTTTCGTATTGTAAAGTAGTAGTCGGTTATTATCAGGCTGACCGCTGAAAGCTGAGAGTTAAATCATGACAGATATACTTTTTGGACAATCTTACTACCTGCGCTTTGATGCCAAATTGTGGCGCGCGATGCAGCCCTATCCGCCGCTGGGGACGCTTTATGCTGCCAGCATCATGCGCCAGCAGGGATATGATGTCGCGTTGTTCGATGCGATGCTGGCGGAATCTACACAAGAATGGCTGGACGCATTAGCAGAATATCAGCCGCGATATGCCGTGTTGTTCGAGGATAATTTCAATTATCTGAGCAAGATGTCTCTGCTGCGGATGCGCGAGGCGGTGTTTGAGATGATTGACGATGCGAAAAAAGTCGGTTGTACAGTGATTGTCGGCGGCGCGGATATGACCGATCACACCGAAATGTATCTGCAAAAAGGCGCAGATTTTGTGCTGGTGGGCGAGGGTGATGAATCGCTGGCGGAACTCATCAATCACCTTGAGGCGCGAGATACCCAATATCCGGCAGAAATTCGCGGTATCGCGTTTATGGATAACGACAAGATGATGAAAACGCTGCCGCGTCCGGTAATTCGTGATCTCGATGCGCTGCCGTTCCCGGCATGGGATTTGGTCGATCATGAGAAATATCGGGCGGTGTGGCAGGAAAAACACGGCTACTACAGCGTGAATATGGTCACGACACGCGGTTGCCCATTTCATTGCAACTGGTGCGCTAAGCCGATCTGGGGACAGCGTTACAGCGTCCGCAGCCCCAAGAGTGTCGTTGATGAAATGGCTTGGCTGAAAGAAAACTTCGCGCCTGACCATATCTGGTTTATGGATGACATCATGGGCATCCAAGAGCGATGGATTGAAGAATTTGCGGATTTGCTTGATGCGCGTGATTTGCATATCCCCTTTAAGAGCCTGAATCGGGTTGATCTGTTGCTGCGCGGCAAGACGATCCCGGCATTAGCACGAGCCGGCGCGAAAATTGTGTGGGTGGGGGCGGAAAGCGGCAGTCAAAAAGTGTTGGATGCGATGGAAAAAGGCACGACTGTCGAGCAGATTTATGAAGCCACCCGTCAACTTCATGCGAATGGGGTGAAGGTCGCGTTTTTCTTGCAATTCGGCTATCCGGGTGAAACGCGAGAGGATATCGAACTCACGCTCAAGATGGTGCGCGACCTGATGCCGGATGACATCGGCATCAGCGTGAGTTATCCGCTGCCGGGGACGAGCTTTTATGAGCGTGTTCGGACTGAGTTGGGTGAACGGGCGAATTGGGTCGATAGTGAAGATTTGGCGATGCTCTATCAAGGGGAATTTACGACGGCGTTTTATCGCCATCTGCATACCGTTATCCATAAAGATTATCGCAGCCGCAAGACATGGAGCGAATTGCAAGCGCTGGTGCGTGACCCGCGCAACCTGCGTCCGTCTCATATCCGGCAGACCGCTGCGATGATCTATCACCGTTTGACGCTGCCAATGGCGGAGGCAAAGCTGGATAAGCTGGCATTGATTCCGCATACGCCTGCAAAACTGCCGAATGTTGTCTTAAGCTAAGCCAAGAGATGGTAAAACTTCCTGCCATTTCCGGCCTAAAATGTGTCGAAGCACTCGAAAAAATAGGCTTTCATGTAACGCGACAGAAGGGCAGCCATATTCACCTGCGGCGAGACGATCCCTTCGCGCAGTTTTCTGTGCCGAATCATAAGACGATCTACAAAGGCACGATTAAGCATATCTGCCGCCAAGCTGGATTGACAATCGAAGAGTTCAACGCGCTACTATAATTTTAGGGTAAACTTAAGTTTACAGACCTAAGTGAGGAATAACGGATGGCTGTTCAGAAGAAATTAATGACATCGGCGGAGTTCCGGGAATTTACGCAGCAGCCGCAGAACGCAAACAAATTATGGGAACGCATTGACGGGGAAATCTTTGAGGTTATGGCGACTAATCCCTATTCATCTTCGCTTGCGGGGGAAATTTATTTCCACTTTAAGACCTACCTGCGGCAAAATCCGATTGCTCATGCGACAGTTGCCGACGGTGGCTATGACATCACTGACGATGATACCTTTGCGCCGGATGTTGCGATTATTTTGAAATCGCGCCAGCCGACACTCCCAAAAGAAGGATTTAATCCTATTCCGCCGGATTTAGCAGTCGAGGTGATTTCGCCCTCCGATTTGAGAAATCGCAAAGAACGGATTGATGCCAAGTTGGAAAAATATAAAGCGGCGCGTGTACCGCTGCTGTGGTTGGTCTATGCCACACGACAAGAAGTTGAGGTTTACCAGCCTGATAAGATGATGCAAATCCTGGGGATAAATGGGATATTAGACGGCAGCGACGTTTTGCCCGGTTTTATGCTGGCGGTCAAAGATATTTTTGCGGAGTGACCTATGCGACAAGTATTGATGTATGCTGGCGAAGATGGCTATTGGGT
>DAOTTO010000488.1:0-20491 GCA_034437895.1 Anaerolineae bacterium
AAGACCTTTCTCGCCAAGTCCGGCGTATTTATGGGAGAAGCCTATCGCAATCCCCAAGCCGCCGCCGCGCAATTGCAGACGTTCTTCGAGAAGCGCGAGTATGAAAAACTTCTGGCAGAAGGATTCACCCCCGATGAAGCGATGGAATGGCTGCACGTCCGCCACAAGCAAAAAGAGCAGCGCAACATCATCACCCATATCTGGAAGATTCGCGGCATCAAGAAACCGCGTGATTTCGCCGATCTGACCAATCGCGTCCATAACGTCGCGCTCGGACGCACCGCCTCCCGTCATAAGCGTGAACTGCGGGTCAAAGATACGCCGCGCAATCATGTTTCGGCAGCCGATAATGCCACGCTTCAGATTACGGAACTCACCTGCGGCCTGCTGCACACCCACCGCGATTCGCTCGGAAAGGCCGAACTCTCGGAAGATATTAACGATACGCAGCCCGTGATTGATGCCGCACGGCCTGAGATTCAAAAATTGTTTTCGCAAAAACCGCGCCGCATACGGGGCAATTCGTTTGAGCAGTTGAGCGAATAAAGCAATTTGTTAGGACAATATTCAAATTAAATCGTAGAAGAAGGTAGGCCTAGATTTTTGTAGGGACATGGCATGGCATGTCCTTACGACGACCAACCAGATTCATAATTGTTTGTCCAATTTTGCTCCTGTGCTTCACTAAAATCCTAAGTCGCTGTCCGTCCCATAAAGTCCGCGATATGCCCCGCGATTTCTTCACCTTTTTCTTCCTGCAAAAAATGTCCAGCGCCCTGAATGGTAATCTCCGGTTGATCTTTCGCCGTCGGGATAATCTTACGGAAGAAGCGATCTCCGCCGCCCGTCACCGGATCACTGTCGGAAAACATCACCAGTGCGGGCTTCGTCCATGATTTGAGTTTTTCTCGTGTCTCACGGAACAACGCCGCGCCGGGGTCATCCTCTTTCAGCGGGATTAAAAGCGGGAAGGCCGCCGCCCCTGCTTTATAGTCGCCACTTGGGAATGGTGCTTCATACGCCGCCGCGATTTCGGGCGTAAGGTGTCCGGGTGTGACCACGCTCAACTCGAACAACTTATCGACCCTCATCTCGCGTCCGGTGCGCTCGGCAAAATTGCGCCACTGCATAAAGCCTTCGCTCATGGGTAAGTCGCCCGTCGGCAGTCCAGTGTTCATGATGACCAACCGCGCAAATCGTTCCGGCAGGCTCGTCGCAATCGGCAGGCCAAGAATCCCGCCCCAATCCTGACAAACAAGCGTGATATTTGTTAAATCAAGCGCATGAATGAACCCGACCAGTGAGTCGTAGTGCATCTGAACGGAATAGTCTTCCAATTCCGTATATTTATCCGACTTGCCGAAGCCGATCAAATCCGGCGCGATCACCCGCCCTACACCCGCCAGAATCGGAATCATGTGGCGATAGAGATACGACCAACTTGGCTCACCATGCAAGCAAAGGATGGTTTCCGCGCCTGCCCCTTCATCGACGTAGTGCATCCGCACCCCGTTGACCTCGACATAATGCGACGCAAATGGATAGCCCGGTAAATTCTCGAAACGTTCATCAGGGGTGCGAATAATCGCCATAAAGCGCTTCCTAAATATTTTGTCTGGTAAATCTTTTAAGTATTCAGTAGGGGCGAAGCGGCGCTTCGCCCGCACAAGAATTTCTTTGACGTAGCCTTAAAGTATTCTCAACAGTTCGACTTCAAAAATCAGCGCGGCAAACGGGGGAATCAGGCCGCCTGCGCCTTTTTCACCATAAGCCAAGTTGTAGGGGATATAAAACTCATATTTTGAGCCGATAGGCATCCGTTGAACGCCTTCCGTCCAGCCCGCGATCACACGCGAAAGCGGAAAGGTCAGCGGCTGCCCGCGCTTATACGAGCTGTCGAACTCTGTACCGTCAATCAGCGTCCCGCGATAATGCACTTCCACTTCATCGGCTGCGGTAGGTTTTGGCCCATCGCCTTCCCGGATGACTTTATATTGGAGGCCACTCGCAGTAGTGACGACACCTTCTTTTTTAGCATTTTCCTCTAAAAACTGCTTACCCTGTTCCATCGATAAAACTCCTTCATTTAATTGTCCTGCTAAATTACTATAGGGGTAGTATATATGCAACTGACGCGCGGTGTTACACTTATCGAAACTTTAGGATAAAGGAGAATCACCTATGCTCACACAAGAAGAACGCCGCCAACAAATCGCCATTATTCGCGCCGCGCCGGAAAAATTTGAAGCCCTCGTCAAGGGTCTGAGTGATGAAGCCCTCACCGCGCACCCATTAGAAGGTGAATGGAGTGTCGCGCAGAACATTCATCATCTGGCGGACAGCCACATGAACGCTTACATCCGCTTTAAGTTTATTCTGATGCAAGAAAACCCTACGATCATGCCCTACGATCAGGACGATTGGGCAGCAACCGCCGATTCTAATTCGCCCCATATCGCCTCCTCATTAGCAATCTTACGCGGCTTGCATGATCGCTGGACGGCATTGATGGCAAGCCTAGATGATGCCCAATGGGAACGTACTGGAATTCATCCCGAAGTCGGCACGATTACGCTGGAGTGGATTCTGACGCATTACGTCGAACACAGCCAAATTCATATCGACCAAATCACACGAACACGCGCTGCACATACCGGAAAGTAACTTTTCCAACCGTTTCTTCATCTATACTGGTATTAGTAAATTTCTACTTAATTACGTAAAAAATCGGGCTGGAAGTCTAGCCAAGCGAGTAGGTAATGATATGATTATCCTCAATGTTACATGACGTGACCGCACGTCTTAGAGAGGATAGGACTTATGTCAGTCTACGATGCAATGCAAACAGGCCGCTCTGCCAGAAGTCGCCGCTGTGCAAAATGTACCCACATTAACCCGTCAAGCTATCTCGTTTGCCGCGAATGCAACACCATTTTATCCAACAGCGAATGGGTCGATCTGCCTCCGCTGGCGCGCAACGAGGTCGCCAAAGTGAGTGAAGTCGCCAAGCCAAAAACTGCCGCCGAGAAGATCACCCATTTTCAATCGATGGAAACACCGATAGCGAATGAGCAGACCATCCGTATTCGTCCGGCGGCATTCAGCGGCCTAAGAGCCAAAGTAGCACATAAAGAAACCAACGTTCAGAATCACACGGCGGAAACCATCGACGAAGAGGCGACCACCCAAGAAATGCCAATCAAAAACGAGCAAGCGCCTGAGCCTGTCGGTGTGGTGAATAACACAAAAGACGATACACAGCCCACCCGCCCCAAGGAAATGCCCACGATGCGCGAAACGATGAGCGTTCCACAGGTGAATGTGAATCAGGTGGTCGAACCGCCCATCGAAGCGCGGGAAGAAACCCTGTATGCGCCCATCTGGAACAAAAGCAAAAAATTCCAAGAAGGGACTTCTGTCTTTGAAGCGACCATGATTTTGTGTATCGAGATCAGCAAAAGCGGCACGCCCATCGTCTTACGTCTGCCGCAGCAGCGTGCGCTGGTGTTTGGGCGGGATGATCCTGAAACCAGTGAACGCCCCGATATTGATTTAATCCCTTACGGTGGATTCAGCATGGGAATCAGCCGCCGCCATGCCGCCTTAGAATTGGTCGGCAAGCGCCTGAGCATTCGTGACCTCAAAAGCAGCAACGGCACATTCTTGAATGATGTCCGACTGGACGCGCATGAGCCGCATCAATTACGCGACGGGGATCGCGTCCGGTTTGGGAGTCTGGTGCTTTTGATCTTCTTCAAGCAATAAAAAAGCGCGTCACTACACGTAGGAGAAATCTAGGTTATGAGGCCTGTTAGCGAATGGATGGGGCTGATTAAAAACGCGAAATCAGCCCACCCAAGCATAGCGCATGGTTGAAAAGGCTTGTGCCGACCCAACACGCCGACCAACAGGGGCATGTAAACGGCTTTGAGCAAAGCGCTGTGCATCTTCAGTCGTTGAAAAAATACGGATGTTTTCTATCTCACTTAACGAACCGACGACACGCGCTTTTTGCGAGGCCATAAGGTCGCCTGTTACGATGGCAATACCGCGCACATTGGGGAGGTTAAGGGCTTCCGCAAACAATTTGACGACTGTGGGACAAAATCGATTGACTTCACTCGCATCAACCACCGCCATAATCGGCGACGCGCTGTTTTTAGCATATTTACCGAGCGCACTCACCCACATCTTAGCATCAACGTTATCAACGTAATCCACCTGCTTGGCGAAAAATACTTCATCCGCGAAGTTCATTCTGTGTATTGCCATTAGGATTTGACTCTCAATTTATGTAATTATTTACACTATACGCCGATTTTTAGTACGGGTCAATCGAGCCTAAACCAAACTATGACATATGTTACATAATTTTCAGAATTTATTCATTCGGTCGTTTTCAACCAGATATCACCCAGTCTCGGCAGCTTCCGCTTGGGCCTTAGCGAAACGTCTTGCTTCCTCTAAAGTCGGGAAAACGTGGGTATGATTATCTTCCGCCAATTTACCAATCACACGGGCAGTTTGGGCAGTAATTCCCCCGGCGGCGGCAACAGCGGCCAATTTCAAGTTGGGAATCTTGGAGGCACGGACAAAAATCTGCCGCGCTTCGGTGGTGACAAACGTCACTTCTAACGCATCAACTAAAGAGACAATGGGGGTGGGGCTGGTGGCGGCAAAGTAAGTAATTTGCTCTGCCCAATAACGTGCGTCGTCGCGCTCAATGCGCCCAACTTCGCGTGCGAAGAAAACACCGTCTTCAAAGTACATTTCAGTGATTGGCATCTTAATTCACTCCTAAACAGAGCGTTTACATCTTTAATATTACAACTATTTCAGAAAAAAAGCTATCAACCTGTGGGCATTTCTCTGTGGTGGCAGGTTTGCTCACGCGTAGAGCATCCGGCTCAAACATCGAACTTGTTGCGGCTAACTTGAAATGCACCCGAAATTACGCATTTGTCGTCACCAATAAAATCTTCACCTTGTCAATTTCGCTATCTCTTCCTATCCTTGCCACCTTAACAAGACTTGGTTTCTATCATTTCTGCTTAAATCATTCCATTTATTTGGGTCAATCGCTGCCATGATGAACTTACCGCGATCTATAAATCACGGACTGCGTACGCTTACACGACCTCATGTCCTTTTGTCGCTGGCGATCTTCATCGCGGCGGTATGGCTTTATCGTTCCACCTTACAGCCAGGAATCATTTTCGATGGCGGTGTCTCGATTGATTCCGCCGAACTTCAGCGCGTAGCCTATCGCTTAGGAATCGCCCACAGCACGGGCTACCCTATTTGGTCGGTCATCGCCCATTTTGCCGCTAAGATCGAACAATCGCTCGGCGGATCGCCCTACACCGGTGTGACAATGGTTTCCGCCCTGATGAGTGCTGCCGCTTTAACCCTATTTTTCCAAGCCGCACGTTTGGTCGGACGTACGCCCGCCGCCCTTGCTGCCACCGCCGCCGTCGCTTTCGCCGATTCGGTATGGAGCGCCAGCACCATCGCCGAAGTGCAGACCATGCACACCCTCATTATTGCCGGGATGTTGTGGCTCTCTCTACTTCATCTGCGCCGACCAGAGAAATTCTGGCCGCTGGCAGCATTAGCCCTCCTCGCCGGAATCGGCCTCGCCCATCATCGTACGATTGTGCTGGTTTTCCCGGCGGCAGGTTTGGCCGTTCTGATGACGGGACGCTGGCGGTTAAAATGGCGCGAAATCGCCATTATGCTGATTTTAGGTGCGCTGCCGCTGCTGTCCTATGCCTATCTCTATTGGCGTGTGACCGATCCTAACGTCGTCTTTAGCACCCGTCCAACGTGGTATCCCTCGCCTCTGACGACGCAAAGCATCACTGATCTCATTCGCGGCACATTTCAAGATGGGCAAAGCCTCAACAATAATTTTGATCTCAGCCCGGCGTTGTTAGGCGATAACTTCTTGTTCGTACTGCGGCGGCTGGTGGATGATTTCACAATATTCGGCGTAATCGGAGGATTAATCGGCCTCGTCGCGCTGTTGTTTATGCGCTGGAAAGACGGCCTCCTGATTGGCATTTACGCCGCCCTTCAGCTTATTTTCCTCATGGCGTGGAAAATTGATGACCCGAAATCACCAATTTATCAATTTCCCATGCTGCTGGCTTTAGGCTTCGGCTTGACGTTCTTATTCTCAGGATTGCAACGGAATAAAGCGACCTCCCTAAGCGTTAGGGGCAGCCCAAAGAAATTTATCGGAAATCGCTCTTGGCGTTCTTGGTGTCTTGGTGGTTCCATAAATTCGATCTTGCTGGCGTTATTCTCACTGCCGATATTCGCGCTGGCCTTCCATCTTGGCTTCGAGAATCAAGCCGACCATGACTTCAGCGTTGATAACCGCACCGCTCGCTATCAAGCCGAACTTGCCAGTTTACCGGAAGATGCCATCCTCTTTACGCGCATGTGGCAGCCTGAAACGTTCATCATGCTCGAATATTTAGACACGTCCAATCGTCGCTCACCGCTGCCTGCCGGAACCGATTTGTTCTGGGTGCCACTCGACCAGATGAAAAATCCGACGCTCAACGCCTATGTCGGCATTTCATGGCGCTCCAGCTACGGGCTATATGACGGCGCGACCTGGTTTCAGCAAGAACAGGGGATCGCCTTCGCCGGGACGGATACCGAAACATTTTTGCAGGCGATGGCGTGGGACGATCCACGTCTTTTCCAGCAAGCCAATCGAGAATTGTTAATTAATCAAATCATTGCGCCCCAAGTCGAACTCTACAGTTACAGTGTCAGCCATCGGCCAGACGGCTTTTACATCACGCTTTACTGGAAAGCCAACGCACCCATGACGGAAAGTTATGCCGTCTATACGCATCTGCGCCTTTATGGGACGGTGTGCGACATCAACACCGTCCAGACCTTGCTCGGACAAGATGACTCCTATGCCCCCGTACAAGGGACAATGCCTACCCATATCTGGCAGGAAGGCCAATTCGTGCGCGACACCTATTTCATCCGTTGGCAAGGCGATCCGCCCGAAAATAGCGCTCTCGCTTTTGGGATGACGCTCAACGGCGAGCGCACAGGCGAATTTTGTGTGCCGTTGGGTGGGGAGTGATCGGGAGTGACAAGATGAAAGTAACAAGTTACAAGATTTGTGTGTGTCTATTTTGATCGGCGTAGGGCGTGACCTGCGTGTCACTCCTAGCGGATACACCTGGGTGCGTCCCTAAGACACGCATTATGTCTGACCCTCACTTGTCACTTTTAACTACCCACTTCGCGCCTTTATAGATAAAATCATCAATTAAATACTGATTCGATTGAGTTTGGAGACATTTTTTATGATCGAGAAAAAAGAGACTTATTGTATCGTCGGCGCGGGATCATCCGGCATCACCGCAGGCAAAGCGCTAAAAGAAGTCGGAATCGCGTTTGACATCATCGAGCGTGAGGATGAGATCGGCGGCAATTGGTATTTCGGCAAACCCAACAGCAGCGTTTATAAATCCACCCATTTGATCTCCTCCAAGACAATGACGTGCTATACCGATTTCCCCATGCCAAAAGACTATCCTGATTATCCAAGTCATGAGCAGGTCTGCGCGTATCTCCGCAGTTATGCCAATCATTTCGGTTTAGTTCCGCATATCCAATTTAATACATCTGTCGAAAGTATCGAGCGCACGTCGGACGGTTTTTGGGACATCACCCTCTCGAATGGAGAAACACGCCGCTATGGAGGCTTAATCATCGCCAACGGGCATAATTGGGATCCAAAATTTCCAGAGTATCCCGGCCAGTTCAACGGCCTGATTCTACATTCCGCCGAATATAAAACACCCGATGCACTGCGGGGCAAGCGGGTATTGGTGGTCGGCGCGGGCAATTCCGGCTGTGATATTGTGGTCGAATCCGCCCAAAATGCAGCGAAAACCTTCCATAGCACCCGACGCGGTTATTGGTATGTGCCGAAATATGCCTTTGGCAAGCCTGCCGATGTCATCAATGAAACCCCGATTCGCCTCGGTGTACCGATTTGGGCGCGGCGCATGATTAATGGCATGATTTTGAACATTCTCGTGGGCGATTTGCGGCGCTACGGACTCAAGAAGCCCGACCACAAACTGCTGGAAACACATCCGATCATCAATCAGCACATTACCTATTACATGGGTCACGGCATGATTACGCCGAAGCCTGATGTCGCGGAACTCTGTGGCGACAGCGTGAAATTTATGGATGGCAGCGTCGAAACGATTGATGTGATCGTGTATGCGACGGGCTTCAAAATCAGCTTTCCTTTTATGGATAAAAAATATTTGAATTGGAATAAAACCCATCCTGAGCTTTACATGAACGTCTTTCATCCCGACTATGACAATCTGTTCGTCATCGGCTTGATTCAGCCCGACAGCGGTCAATTTTGGATTGCCGATATTCAATCACAGTTGATGGCACGTTTCATCAAAGCGATAGAGACCGATAACCCCGCCGCTGCGGAGTTCCGTGTGCTTAAAGCGTCCGAGCGTCCAAATTTGGGCGGCGGCGTAAAATATGTGGAATCCACACGCCATTATTTAGAAATCGAACACGGCAGCTATCGTCAGCGCGTCAAGCGGTTGATGAAGGTGTTCGAGAAAGTAGCAGTTGGAATAAAGTAGATCCCATTTGAATATATGAGACGGTACATCACCCCAAAATTATTCAAAAATGCGGGGTCTTGCGCCCCTCTCCAACTTGGAGAGGGGTTGGGGTGAGGTTAAAAAGACTTTCTTTTACGCCGGTTGCGTTTCGATCTGCGGCAGCGCGACATCATACCGAGCGAAGATGCGCCGATACTGCGGGGAAGTCCGTAGAAGTTCTTCATGCTTTCCGCTGGCAGTAATCTCGCCGCCTTCCAACACAAGGATGTGATCTGCCCACCGAATCTGTGAGAGACGATGCGTAATCAACAGCGTTGTCCGCCCCTGCTGCGCCCGCCGAATCGCCTTTTGGATTTCATCCTCTGTAGCACTGTCAATCGCGCTGGTGCTGTCATCCAGAATCAAGATGCGCGGATTGCTCAAGAAAGCGCGTGCCAGCGCGATACGCTGCCGCTGACCACCAGAAAGCGTCACACCGCGTTCTCCCACTTCGGTTTCATAACCTTTGACGAAAGACATGATAAAGTCGTGTGCTTGTGCTTCTTTAGCGGCCTGTTCGATCTGTGCTTGCGGGGTATCCGGCGCGCCGAAAGCGATATTTTCGCCCAACGTCCGCGAGAACAAAAAGACATCCTGCTCAATTTTTGAAATTTGTGAGCGCAGCGAATCGAGGTTCCATTCACGCACATCGATTCCATCAATCAGGATGCGGCCTTGCGTGACATCATACGTGCGATTAATCAGCGCCGTCAGCGTACTCTTGCCCGAACCCGTCTGCCCGACGATGGCGACGGTCTGCCCCGGCTGAATAGTGAAGGAGATATTTTCAATCAGGTTGCCATCTTCATAACCAAATGCGACATTCTCAAACGTGATTTCGCCGCGCATCGGAGCAGTGTAACCGCCCGTGTTCTCATCAAGATCAGCTTCGGCAGTGATGACGCTCAAGATACGTTCTGCGCTCGCAATACCTAGTTGAACCAGCGAGAACGAAAAAATCGAAATGAAAATCGGGAAGCGCAGCGCGACCATTAAGCCCATCGCGCTGATGATTTCGGGAATGCTCAAACTGCCTTGTTGATAAAACATCATGCAGTGCAAAAAGAACAAGCCGAGCGCGAAGCCATAAAACAACATCGGCAGATACTTGGCTTCTACCCGCCCCTGCTGCACAAAGTAATTACGATAGGCGCGGGCAGCGCCCTCAAATTTGCGGCGCTCAAACACTTCTTGGGCGCTGGCCTTCACCACTTCAATGCCGGAAATCGTTTCTTCCAGCCCAGCATTCATCTTGCCAAACGCTTCGCGCTGATTCTGCACAACGGGATTCAACGTGCGTGAATAAGACCGCACTGTAACGATATAGAATCCGATAAAGATCAATGGCACCAACAGCAGTCGCCAATCAATAAACGTCACATAAATCAGCGGCACTGTCAGCCCCATAATGGTCTCACAGATAAAAAGCACACCGGGGTTAATCATAAAGTTCATCTGCTTCATATCGTCCGTTGCCCGAGCCATAATATCGCCCACGCGCTGACGATCATGAAAGGTTTGGCTTTTACCGAGTAGGCTGATGTACAACTCCTCGCGGGAGTCGCGTTCTAAGCGCTGTGCCAATGTTTCTACCGAAAGGCTGCCAGCCAACGCAGCAAGACCATCCATAATACCGACGAATAAAACGGCGAGACCGACGAAGATCAAGCCGTTTTCACGAGTCGGACGAATGATTTCTTCCGCTGCCACGCCAATTAAATAGCGTCCGCCAGAAAAGGAAAACCACGCGACCAAGTAAAAGCAGATCGCCGCGATAAACAGCCATTTGTGCCGCCAAACATGGGAGAAAATCCAGCGCAGCGCACCGGAACGGATGTAGCGATACTCATTCGCAACGGTAAATTCGCTTTTTTGAGCCATGCGGAATCCTATCGAATGGTGGGCAAAAGAAATGGAGCAGCTAACCCCACTATTATACAGAACAAAATTTCGGCAATCAAGGGGTCATAATGGACAATACTTAATATTCTAATTGATTTAAAGGCCTTTGTGAAGAAGATAAGCCAGGGGAAAAAGTTGTTTGGTATTTATCCAGAAAGAGTTCAAGTCATTTCTCATTCGCCAACCGAAGACGCGCTTTTGCTTTTGCCAACGTCATAAGGTGAGATGCCCACATAAATTTATCCATCTCTTCGCGCTCTTCTGGTGTTAATCCTTCTTCACGATTCTTTTCGAGAAGATCATGAACACGTTCCTCAACATCCTCTGGAACGCGATAAGCGATGATCGCTTCTAAAGAAGGAAGCGAAACAATAAAATCCGCCAACTCACTAAAAATCGATTGTTGAACATTCAAGGCCATAGAAATACTCTCTTATTTTTTAACCTTATTTTACAACATCTCCAGTAATCTAACTATTACGGGTGGCAAGAATCTGTTCCAGACTGATGCCGTGCCGTCGGGCGATTTCTTGTGCGTAGCTTTTGCCAAGCGGCTGCCCCCGCGTGATCTGATACGTCGGGACGGCCTGCGCCTCGCCTATCAAGCGCACCCCTGCCACCAAACTAAACAAACGGCTCTCTCCTGCTGCTACCGCTTCGATTTCGTCAATCCGCCCCACCAACTCCACCAGATGGGTGGCAAAAATCGCCCGAACCCCGATCACACGCAGCCCACACAAAATATCTTGCGCCAGATATAATGCTTCGCCCGATGAGGTGCTGGAAAATGTCTCATTCAGCAAGATCAAGCTGTGACCCGTCGCCACGCTAAACAGGGTGCGTAAGCGGCTAGCTTCTTCTGCTAACCGCCCCTGTTGGCGTGTCTCCAGTTGCGGGAAATGTGTCAAAATCGCATCAATAGGACTTAACCGTGCCGCCTTTGCCGGAATAAATAATCCCGCTTGGAACATCGCTTGCGCCAGCCCAACACTTTGTAGATAGGTGGTTTTTCCGCCACTGTTTGGCCCGGTCAAAAGCGCGATTCGACCTTCCACGCCAAACTCAACCGGATTTGGCACGGGCTTATCATTGGAGCGCAGTGCCAGATTAATATTGACCAGCCCCTCAATTTGGGTGACGCATTCATCTATCGGTGCGATTTCCGGCTGACAAAAAGCTACACCGCGCTCCCCCATCCGCTTCATCAGCTTAAGCGCCGCCCCATAAAAAGCCAATTCATCCTCTAACCCCGCCACGGCCGCGCTGCTGGTGCGGACGTATTTAGTCAGCGCCCGCGCAATCGGCTGCGCGATTTGCGTCATCAAACGGTCTAAATCTTGAAACAGCGGCGAAAATGGGCGCTCATCGGGATTTTTCGGCAAAACGTGCAGCGGCGCGATGCCTGTTTCTTCTGTATCTTCAGCACGAGTCCCGATCAGGCGATCCAGCAGCGAAACCGATTCGCCGATTTGCTGAGGATTAATCGCCAGCAGCACCGCCGATGCAGGCTGCAACTGCATGTCGAGATTGATGCCAATCGTCAAGCTGCGGATATTTTCCAACGGGGCGCGTAAATCCGGCAGTTCGGCTTGCAACGATTGAAAATTCTCGTCCGCCAGCAGCATCGCCAAATCATCACACACTTTCGTCAGCGCCGGCGATTGTAAATGAGCCTCTTGCAGCGCGGCATAAAGGTCTTGCACAATCGCCACGTACAATTCTAATTCCGCGAGTCGGTCAGACGTTTCTAAGAGTAAATTCTTGCGCCGCTGCCCAAAAAGCGCATTCCCCTGCCGCAAATCGACAAACCGCCCCAGCAGCCCATCAATTTTTTCCGCCATAATTGGATTCGCCACAAAATCTGCCAGAACCGCCTGCCGCCACGCAATCACTTGCGGATCAGTCGTTAACGCCGCCAACAATGACCGGATAAAAGGCAAATAACGCCGATCACTGCTAAAATACTGCGCGAGTTCGCCCAAACCCAGATCACTCTCCCATGCCACCGCCGCCGCGCCCTTGCTTGGAGCCGCAGGAGGTCGGCTGATAGGCCAAAGTAAGCTGGTCGGCGGAATGCTGAATGTCGAGCGTGGACGCAAATCTGCCCGACGATTGCTAAAAAATCGTTGTGGTTTTGATCGCATCATCCCTAAAAACCTTTATCTATTCAACTCACAAAATAACAATTACACGTTACTAGATAAACACAAAAAGATGAATCGCGCTAAAATATAAAAAGATAAGCAAGGATACACAAAAAGATGACCGATTTAGAAGCACTCTTGACAACCATTGACTCGCTCAAAGACGACGAAGTGGAGCAGATTTACAAACACATTGCCCAAAGGCGTAAGTTAAACTATTGGTTGATACCGGGCGAAAGTCTGCGGACGATTCGAGACATTATGCAGCCTGCGTATGAGCAAAATGCCATGATGAGTGAAACCGAAATCAACGCGGCGATTGACGAAGCCCTCACAGAGGTGCGTCTTGAGCGACAAACCAAAACCCATCGTCGTGATTGATACCCAACTTATTTTGCGGGCTGCCTTAAATGATCGCTCGTTACCCGCAAGACTGCTTTTTGATCTTGGGCATCTTTACATGCTCGCAATATCACCCGGTATTTATGCCGAAGCACAGGATGTACTTAATCGTCCTAAGCTGCGAAGAAAATTCACTGGGTTAACTGATGAATCAGTATCGAGAACATTAGCTGTACTTCAAGGCGGTTTACAAGTGATTCCTGATCACATTCCAACGATTTCACGCGATCCCAAAGATGATATTTTTCTCGCTACTGCCAACCTTAGTAAAGCGGCATACCTTGTTACCGAAGATCAGGATTTGTTAGTGCTGCATCCTTATGAAGATATTCAAATTTTAAATGCGCTCGATTTTTTGAACGTTTTATTGTTCATTGAACCCTCTGATGGCGATAAGCCTTGAACATACAATCTGATTCTACTTATCATCGGCCTGTCGTGTTACAAAATCCCACTCATCTCGTATTGTGTGTAACTTCGCAGGAGCTAACAACGGAAGTCACAATTTTATGCCAACAGAGCATTGCTTTTGATGATATAAAGCTCACGTTTCACATTATCGGAGAAAGTCATATTGTCCGGCTTGAGCGCGATGATACCCTACTCTTTCAAGAAGTTTTAGCTTGTATCGACTTACCCGAACAAGAATGTCTGCATTATCATCGCTTTAATGATTTGTCTGCACATGTGTATCAACATAAGGGTTATCAGGTGCAGGTCGATTTTAATCCTAGCCATCACGTCATATTACCTCATACACCTGATAGCCTCTTAGAGGTTGCCTTCCCCAAAACACATGGGCAAATTCCCATCACGCGCATTCAATGGCGGTTCAAGGATGACGTTCTCTATTGGTGGTCGCTCCATACTTATCCCGATTGGGAAATAACCCAGCATGTCTATACACTTTCATCATTTTCACTTAAGAAAGGCTAACTCCTATGTCTATGAATGATCTGATCTCCGCCTTACTCTGGGCAACATTCACAGTTATTGTTTCACAAGCGATTTCTGTCGCCATCATGTGGTGGTTGGGGCTGCCGCCGAGCAAATTGATTCATGAAATCGAAGATGTGCAAAATATCGCGGTTGGCGCGGTTTTTTTCATTATCACGCTCATCGCTTCCATCTTCATCGGCTTTATGGCGACTGAAGGTTTTACGCCCGACCCCGATGGACTCATAAGCGCCGCATGGATCGTCGGTGGGCTGATTTTGAGCATCCTCTATACCACGCTCAGTTTCACCATTGCTCATCGCATTTTTAAACCGCTGCCGGGTGAAGGTGTTTATGGCTATATGCGCCGCGAAATCGTGGAAGAACAAAACGGCGCGTTGGCCTTTTTCCTCGGCGGATTAGCTACCGCGCCTTTCATCGCGGTAGTGTTTCAACTGCTTTAACAAAAGGAAGTGTAAAAATGGACGATTACAAGGTATTTGTGGCTTATCTGCGACAGATGGAAACCTTGACTGAGGAACAGCTTTTAGAAGCGTTACTTTTTGCTGAAATGCTGCTAAAAGAACGCGAACGTGTGAAAAATTACGATCCGACCAAAGACCCCATTCTACAAGGCGAAACACTCATTTCTGGTTCCGAAGATCTCGCCGAGCGTATGGAAGACATCTTATATCCTGAGCGAGCGCCCTTGTTTAAGGTGGAAAAACAAACTTCATGAGAGCCGTCGCCGACTCCAGCTTTATTATCGCTATCGAAAATAATGAGCAGCGGAATCGAGAAAGTTGTCGAGCAGTTTACGATCAATGTAGCGTAATTTACTTGCCGCAATCAACGCTCAATGAGGTGGTGTATTTTCTGACGCGAGAAGGTGGGAACAAAGCAGCAACGGCATTTTTGAAACGCTTTCCAGAAACGAAATATACCTTGGAATGTCTTGTATCAAAAGATTTATTCCGCATCGCTGAGATTTTGGAAAAATACAGCGACACTCGACTTGACTTTGTAGATGTTTCAGTTGCCGCCGTTGCGGAGAGGCTGAATATCACGCACATTCTGACGCTTGACCGTCGTGATTTCAGCCTCATCCGCCCCAAGCATATCGATTATTTTGCCGTGCTGCCTTCATCGTAGCCGTGTGGATGGCTCTTATGCCAATGCCACGCCGTTTCGATAATGACTTTCAGATCATCATACTCCGGTTCCCAACCGAGTTCGGAACTGATGCGCGTACTATCCGCCACCAAACGTGCTAAATCTCCGGCGCGGCGCGGGCCGAATTCTACCGGAATCGGATGGCCGGTTACAGCGCGGGCGGTTTCCAGCACTTCCAACACTGAATACCCGTTCCCGCTGCCGAGGTTATAAACACGGCTCACCCCGTTTTTAAGCGACTCCAACGCCAGAATATGCGCCTGCGCCAAATCCAACACATGCACATAATCACGGATACAAGTTCCGTCTGGCGTGTCATAATCATTGCCGTACACCATGACTTTTTCGCGCTGACCGAGCGCCACTTCCAGCACAATCGGGATGAGATGCGTCTCTGGATCATGCGCTTCGCCGATATGCCCGTTAGGATGTGCGCCGCTGGCGTTAAAATAGCGCAGACAGCAGTACTTCAGGCCATAAATTTTATCCATCCAGCCGAGCAGCCGTTCCGCCACATATTTCGTCTCGCCGTAAACGCTGCCCGGAATCAACGACTCGTCTTCGTCAATCGGGATGCGCTCCGGCTTATCATAAAGGTTCGCGGTGGACGAGAGGATGAAGCGGCCTACGCCGTGCAGCGTCACCTGTTCCAGCAGATTCATCACGCCGCCGATATTATCGCGCAGATATTTAAACGGATTCTGCATACTTTCCCCGACTTGAATATGCGAGGCGAAGTGCATCACGCCATCAAACGGCGCATACTGCTTAAAAAATGCCGCCAACTCCTCCTGATTCATCAAATCGCCCTGCACAAAAGTCGCATCTTTATGAATGGCGACCCGATGCCCGGCGCTCAAATTATCATAAACGATGACTTCATACCCCCGGCTGACCAGCATCTCGACCACATGACTGCCAATGTACCCCGCCCCGCCCGTGACAAGCACTTTCATCATTGTTCTGTTTTCCCTGTGTTTTCGCTTGATTAGAATATGCCTTATTATACACGGTGAATCCTTTTGTTTCTGATGCAGCGCAAGCGTCATTTAATGAAGGGCTGTAAGTTAGCGTAAGAAATAAGGCATATTTTGTGATTGAAAGAGAGCAAACGCATGAATAAAAATCAAGAATGCTACGATATGGCAATTGAAACACTAGGCGTTAGTGAGGCCTGTGTACAAGCTGCAATAACGTCTGGCTGTACGATAGTAGGAGACTTTTTAGATATGTTTCAAAGGTTCGACAGAGGCACATCCTACAGTGTAGCCAATGTTCTATTACCATGCATTGAAGAAATAAAAGATAAAATTGAAGCGATAGGGTGTTACCCACCGATGTAATACAACATAGCGAAACGATGCCAAGTTCCGCCTATTTGCTCCACGCCTCTCGTTTTATGCTATCGGGCATTTTCACTGTCCGGTAAACTAGGGGAAGCTCATGCTTAGACAAATTTACTGACCACTCAAATGGGGCAAGATCAATGTAGGGTTTACATGGTCTGAACGATTTTTCAGCGGTTTTCGTAAACGGTTGGCACGTCATAACGCTGCATCATATCCAGCACTTCACGTCGCTCGATAGCATAGAGCTTACCCCCGACATGATGTTTACGTCGTGATTGGTCAATCAATTGGAGTCGCTTCAAGATATGACCGATCCACTGAGCATTCCCCAGCTCGTCGGCAGATTGACCTATTAGAGTGCGAATCTTCTCGCGCAAGTCCGTCCCCTTCACCCAGACAAGCTCATCTGCATTACGGGTGAGCAGTTCCAACGCCTGCAAGACCGCCTCTTCACGCTCATTGAGCGAATTACCTTCGCTAATCTGCTCATCCCATTCCGCCGCATTGGAGATGGCATCTAGCAGTCCGACCACGCCACCCTGTTCTTCAAACAAGGCTACCAGCAGCGACTACAGTTCGCCGGAGCGATTAGGGAGCTTATGTAGTTCAAGCACGCTCAAAATAGTTGCGATACACCGCCTGAAAATGGGTCAGCGCCAATGTGTAAAGCTGGTGACTAAAACACTTAAACGCGATGTGCTGGATTATCGCGCACTTCCTCACCATCCGCGCCTTGCGGCAATATGGGCGAGGCAAATATTTTCACCCGTTTTCAAGCGTGAATTATGGTGTTGACATCGGGGTATGAGTCGGAGTCGGTGCGCCGGGAGTAACCTCTGGCGCGTACTTCAACTGCCAAGGATAGGCCTTCGCGGTGGTGATGCCATCCGGCGCGATGATGATAAAATACGGTGTGTTATCGCTCTCATAGCCCATCACCGAAATCCGCACCCGTGTGTTGGCCGGAATCGCTCCCAAGGTCTCGGTGGTTACAGCATTAAACTGGCTCATGCCGATCAAATCCTGAAAAGGCACAGTCGGCGTTGGTGTTATTTCATTACTTCCATAAAGAGTGCGGATTTGCCATTCTCGCGCTTCAGCCGTAGCCAACGTTTCCTCAGCGATGACGTTATAAACCCATTCCGTCCCATTGTAGTACGCACTAGCAATCCGCACCCGGCTGTTGATCGGGATCGCGCCGAGATCGGCAGTGGTCGCAAAATCATAGGATAGCAACCCGATAAAGCCGTTGTAGGGGGTCGTCGGGGTGGGCTGCGGAAGCGACACACAGGCATCAGTTAGGCTTAAGCCATCGCCATAAATCCAGCCGAAGATGCGATTATCTGTGCCAATGACGTTATACCAATCTGCGCTGCGCTGAAAAACTGCGAGCGTTTCTTGTGGATTCAGCAGCCCGACCTGTAATGAGGTCACATCGGGAGATTGATAAATCTTTTGGGCGAAAGTCGTGATATTCGTAATCGCACACCCTTCCAACACACTTTCCGGCGCGACGAGGGCGGATGTGGTGGTTTGCGGCACGAATCCGCCGCCGCCGATTCCGCCACCTGCTCCCGAAGGCAGTGTTGAGGGGACAAATGTAGAAGGCGGTCTTGCTGTCGAGATAATCCCCAATTCTTGCTCTTGGGTGGGCGTGATCGTCACTGTCGGCGTTTCCGTTAGGCGGATGCGCGGCGTATATGACGGCAGCGCGGCAATACTTTCATTCTCGTCGGCAAAATTCTCGTCGGCTGGCGGACGGCTCATAGCAAAGATCAAGATGCCGCCGAGGACGAAGACGATCACTGCTGCTGCGGCCATCGTGACAGGGAATCGTGTTTGCCGAGTGCGGATAGGTTTCATCGCTTTGAGCGT
Organism: Anaerolineae bacterium; assembly: GCA_034437895.1. Lineage (GTDB taxonomy): Bacteria > Chloroflexota > Anaerolineae > Aggregatilineales > Phototrophicaceae > JANRLJ01. Next base: position 18,463 of record DAOTTO010000488.1, read on the forward strand.
AGCCGCAGGTTGACGGAATTTCACGGCGGGCTGATTCGGCTGTGTGGGCAGCGATAGAACGCGCCCATTTTGCGCGGCGGTGTTTTCTTGTTTGATGCTTTCTCGTGTCGATTTCGCCAGCGGAGGGAGCGCCCGCGCCCGCATCTGCCCCTCGGCTTTAACAACTTCCGCGATGATGCGCCATTCGTTCAGCGCAAGTTGGCATTCCGCGCATCCGGCGAGATGCGATTCTAACGCGGCGGCTTCCGCCCGACTCAGCGTTCCAGCGAGATAAAAGGGCATTAAGTCCTGCCATTGTTCGTGCATAATTTTTATAGCCCTCCTTCGGTATAAAGTGCCTGCCGCAGAGCTTCTTTAGCACGATGCAGCCGGCTTTTGACCGTGCCAGTATTGATCCCCAGCACATCCGCCACTTCCGCGCCGGAAAGCTGTTGATAAAAGACCAGTTCCAGAATCTCGCGCTGCATCTCCGGCAGAGTCCAGAGCGCACGGCGCACCATAGCCGATTGATTCAGCTTTTCGAGCTTTTCTTGTGGCCCGGTATCAGGACTTTGGATTTCAAATACATCATCCAGCGGTGTTTGGGTGACGTTGTGCTTCCTCATCGTATTAATCGCCCGATTACGGGCAATCGTCAACATCCAGGTTAAAACTTTGCTTTCTCCCCTAAAAGATGCGGCGCTGCGCCATACGGCTAACATCACATCTTGCAATACCTCCTCTGCCAGCGCTCGATCATATAAACGCACCGCCAGATAACTTAAAATCGCCGGGCCGAAGCGGGTATATAACTCATCAAGAGCGTGAACTTCCCCACTTGCCATGCGGCGGATGAGTGCTGCGTCCGGGTCATCGAATGGAATGAACAGGTTTGCCTGCTCCATAATTTCCCCCTGCGAAATGACATGTCAACTCTATTAGACACCCGTATGGGGTGAAAAGTTCCATAAAATAAGGATATAAGTTTTGTTTTGAGGTGGATTTAAGAGACGATACGTTCACACATAAGGTTTAACGGCAAGATTTCCAATCAGTGGCATCATATCTTTCAGATTGTGAGTATATACGGGAAGTTGCATTCGATAAGCTACTGACACGATCATGCAATCCTCCCTGCCGATATGATGGCTAAAAGCGCTCTAACTGCTGCATTGCCCACTCTTGATCAAACGAAGTGAGATAGAATAATTCAAACTGGCTCAGAAGCCCTTTACCCACTCAACCGGGTCTTCAATATCAGGGTCAAGAAACTCAATCAGTTCTATCGCTTCCAACATCGCCACAATTTCCGCACCCGTTTTTGGCTGTATGATTGATTCGGTGGGTTCGAGCATATCATTCAGCAATTTTGCCAGTTCTTTAAGTTCCTCTAGGCTAAATACTTTCACTTGTTTCCATATTTCGGTGATTGTCATTCGTCAAAACCTCCAGCAATTTACGCCTATTATGGGCTAAACCCTCATTTAATCTCCCTTTTTTATAACTAGCTGCACCGACTCTGATACCATCAACATAATCAAGATTTACAAAATGATAATCGGCATTTTCGTCTAGGGCGATCTTGTTCTTCTGTTGCATGAACAACTTCACACGCTCTATACAAATATTAGTTGCGCTCTACTTATGTAAAACGTAAAAAAAGAATAGATTACGGCATATTACACGATAATTGATATATAATTGATAAAAGGTGTGTAGAAAGGCAACTATTTATGAGCGTATCGGTACGTTGGCTCGATGACGCTGCCAAAAACGCCGTGATTTTGGAGTTTGAAGGAGAATGGGAGTGGAATGATTTTCACGCGACGATTCAAACATCACACCAGATGATTGAGAGTGTCGATTATGGGGTTGATCTTATTGTCCACCATAAAGCCAATAAAGCAGAGCGCACCCCGATGGCGCATTTCCAGAAGGCCATCAAACATCAACCGGACAATCTGCGTCAAGTCATTTTAGTCAATCCCAATGCTCATCCCAATTTCATCAAGTTTCTGCAAGCGCTGGCAAAAGTTTTCGAGAAAATGCG
>DAOTTO010000489.1:0-8691 GCA_034437895.1 Anaerolineae bacterium
GATCGTCCGCTGCGAGCGATCCGCTTGATCTTGAAGGACATCCGTCCAGTCAACGATCTTTATGGCGGCGGCTTGACCACCCTTACGCATGGTGTCGCAGAACGTCGCGGCTTGTTCGGGTAAGGCCAGTTCGCGTTTTACAGCTTTTGCAGCGCCAGAAGTGCGGCTCCCATTACCGATGAATATTTGGCTTTGGGGAGTTCCGGCAGATCAAGCAGCTCGCATAACAACAAACTAAGCGGGTTCGGATGGCTCAACAAGCTGCCCGTAAACGCGATAGGCAGCGCTTCACGATCAAGCTGATGCAAAATAGTACGCACTTTAAGCGCTAATTCAAACGCAGCAGATTCAATAATCTGGCAAGAAACACGGTCTCCGGCGGCAGCCTGCTCTAGTACAAGCGGCGCGAACCGCGCAATATCGCGCACACGCGGCTGTTCATACACCCAATGAAGCATTTCGCGCCGTGTTTTAAGGCTGTGTGCCTGTAACAACACATCGACAAGCGACGTGGACGGGTCACGCCCTTCCAATGCGCGAAAAGCCGCTTTTAACCCTCTCATTCCAATCCAATAGCCGCTGCCTTCGTCGCCGAGCAAATAGCCCAAGCCACCGATTAGGGCGGTTTTGCCTGCGGTGTTCACGCCATAAGCGATGCTGCCCGTTCCGGCGAGGATCAACACGCCGCGCCTTTCCCCGGTTGCCCCGACGAGCGCGATCTCATGATCGGAACTTAAAGCGATTTTGGCGTTTGGGCAAACATCCACCACGAGCGAATGCAGCCACTCACTGACATTTTCCGGTTCTGCCCCCGCAATGCCGATGCCAACCGCGCTGATTTGCGCCATAGAAAGTTGGGCATTGGCAACGGCTTCGCGCATTTTTTCTTGAATCGTCTGCGCGGCAGCGTCATAACCCATCGTATTCGGATTAACACTGATTGATGCTTCACTTTGCCCAATAATGGTCAGATCAGAGGTAGCGACGATGACTCGAATCGTGCTTCCACCGCCGTCTATACCTAAGACATATTGTTCCGTCATTATGCCTCTTTATTCGGCCTATCGGACTATTCGTATAGCAAAAACGGTTTCCGCGCTTCCGCAAAGTCATCCCCTTCAGCTTGCCAGCCGCCGATTAAATCCGCGACAGCTTTTCCGGCATCAATACCCAAGCGGATATCATCTGTGCCAATCAGTCGGTCAAAATGGAAGATACCTTGTTCAACGGACGATGGCAGCCAGCGAAATGAGTCGGGATAAAGGCTGCGAATCATCGCCAACATATTGAGCCAGACTTCGATAGGCCGCCATTTTTCAGGATTCACAATATGCACCTGTACCCCTTGGCACACTTGATCCGCCCATTTGCCATCATGCGGTTTAAAGTTATGCGGACGGAAGCGCACGCCAAAAGCCTCGCTCCATGCTTGAGCATTAAGCCGTGCCGCCAGATTAAGCCCATCAATCCAAGGCGCACCGACAATTTCAAAAGGCAGAGTCGTGCCGCGCCCTTCAGCAAGATTCGTCCCTTCCACCAAACATGCGCCCGGATATTGCACCAGCGTTTCCAGATGCGGTACATTGGGCGAAGGTTGCACCCAGGCCAGTTTGGTTTCCTGCCATGTCATCTCGCGTTCATAATGCTCGCAGCCAATAATCGAAAGCCGTGCTAAAGACGGATTCCAAGTCTCGTTAATCATCCACGTCAATTCACCGAGCGTCAGCCCGTGCTGCACCGGGACGGGACAGCGCCCGACATACGAGCGAAAGCCCGGCTCAATGCACGGCCCATAAATCGTACTCGCCCCTAACGGATTCGGACGGTCAAGCAGCACCACCGTCACATTATGTTCGCCCGCCGCCTCCAAAATATGCGAAATCGTCCAGGTATAGGTGAAATAACGCACCCCGATGTCCTGAATATCGCAGACGATGACATCAATATCCTTGAGCATCTCGGCAGTTGGACGGTAAATATCTCCATAGAGCGAGTAAACAGGCAGGTTCGTCAGCGGATCAACATTATAAGAGGCACTTTCGCTGGTTTCGGTTGCACCTGCAAAGCCATGCTCCGGGGAAAATAACGCGACAACATGCACATTTCGCTCATTGCATAAAATGTTATAAGCACTTTCCAAGTTACGATCTACCGCGCTGGGATTGGTGAACAAACCAATTCTCTGCCCGTGTAGGGGTTTGTAGCCATCTTGACGTAAGACTTCAAGTCCGGTTTTTACAAGCATAGTTTTTGGCTCTTGGCGATTAGCTTTTAGCAATTAGGTATGTATTTGTGGTGAACAGTATAACGTGCCAGGTTAAAAACTGATAACTCATGCCTGAGAATAATCAAGTTTACAGATGTAAAGGCCAGACCAGCGGTACCATCACAATCGTAATCGCGTAAATGATCAAAGTCAGAGGCGCACCCACGCGTAGAAAATCAGCAAATTTATAATGTCCCGGCCCATACACCATCAAGCAAGACGGTTCCAGCGGTGTAAGATAGGAACAACTTGCTGCCAATGCGATAGTCATTGCAAAAGCACGGGGATTAAGGCCGAGCGTTACAGCCGTTTGTAGCGCTACTGGAATAACGACCACTGCCGCCGCTTGATTGGACATGGGTTGAGTCAGCACCACCGTGAGAATAAAGAAGCCCGTCAAAATCCAAAATGGCTCAGCCTGTCCCACAGTATTAACAATCACATCTGCAAGAAACTCTGCCGTCCCAGTGTTTTGCATGGCTGCCCCAAGTGCTAACATACTACCGATTAAAATAAGCGCTTTCCATTCCACCTCACGATAGGCTTCTTCCGGCGTAATGCAGCGTGTCAAAAATACCAACAGCGCACCAAGCAGCACTGCTACCGGCATCGGCATAAGGCCGACACTGCCAACCAGCAGCACACCACCGAATATAGCAATCGCAATCGGCGCTCGCCCCCAATTGGGGCGCTCGTTACGAATTTTGCCAAGAACACGGAAGATATTGCTCCCTTCTAAGCTGGATAGTTCTTCCGGTTGGCCTTGCAGAAGCAATACATCACCTAGTTTGAGTGAAACCTCGCTGAGTTTGCGACGCAGACTTTCGCCGCTGCGATTGATCGCTAATACCTGTACGCCAAAGCGCTCGCGCAGTTGGAAACCGCGTAAAGTCCTTCCTATCAGCGGTGAGCCGGGCAAAATCAGTGCCTCTAAAACCTCAATTTGCTCGTCCGGGTTTGCCAAATCAGTAAATTTAGCGTCAGCTTTAAATTCGACACCGGCACGATCTTTAATCTTAAGTAAATCATCACGCCACCCTTCCACCAACAATATATCACCCCCTTCTAAGACCGTATTAGTACGAGGTGCGATATAACGTGTTTTGTTCCGCACAATACGCAGAACCGTCAAATCCAGATCACTTCCTAAACCACTTTCCGCTAATGTTTTGCCTACTAAACGCGATTCTGATAAGACGATAACCTCTGCCAGGTAAGGATAATTTCCAGACAAACCATTTGATCCATTGGATACAGCTCTATCAGGTATCAAACGCCTCCCAATAAAGTACATATACAGGAGGCCAACAACAGCGATTGGCAGACCAACTGGGGTGAGTTCAAACATTCCGATTGGAGCAAGATTGTAGCGCGATTGGGTAATCAATCCGCTCACCACAAGGTTAGTCGAAGTACTAACGAGCGTAACAGAACTAGTCAGAATAGAAGCGAAAGCCAAAGGCAGCAGCAGTTTAGAAGGATCAATTTTAGTACGTTGTGCAATCCCTAGAACAACGGGTACAAAAAATGCGGTGGAGGCAGTATTACTCATAAAAGCGCCTAAACCAGCGGAGGCAACCATAATAATAATCAACAGACCATTCGGGTCTGTATTGGTACGACGTAGAATCACCCTTCCCGTTAGTTCCACAACCCCTGTTCTTAAAAGCGATGCTGTTAGAATGAGCAGCCCAAGGATCAAAATAAACGTATCACTTCCAAACCCTGCAAAGGCTTCTTTCGTAGGCAGTAACCCGCTAAGAATTAGACTGAGTAAAACACCAAGTGCAACTACATCTGCTGCAACCCATTCAAAAGCAAACAATACTAGCGATATACCGAGAATCGTCAAAAGCAGTATGATCTGACCATTCATCTTATGTTCCTTTGCTGAGTTGAAAGGAATAACCAACACATACGATCATAACTGATGCTTATATTGAGAACCAACTCAATAAATTATAAATTTACCCGCTTTTGTGGGAAAATGAGTAATTTACATCATGACACGTTATGAACCTTTAGAGACCTTTACAAACTATTCAGAGTATGTTATTCTGTGGTTGATGTGGTGTCTTAAAGACACATATCTTATCAAGTCGAGCAGCGAACAGGATCAAATTCATGATGGCTGGCTTTAGCAAGTAAGTAACCACAGTCGATAAAACCTTCGTCAATTCGGCATTCGGCCTATTCTCATTCGCATCGCATTTTACACTGGCTGTCTCGGCAGCCCTCGTTAACGATTACGTGGAGGGTGAATTCACCTTGTCGCTATCTATCCCAACGTCTGATTATTTTGATATGAAACAAGCCATCGCAGATAACCGTCTTGTCGGTTTATGGCGCATGGCGCGGGGGCTGCGCTGGCATTACTTCGGCGCAACAGCCAGTTTAGGTGTCGCCGCTATCGCCAAAACATTGACCCTGCTGCTGCTCAGTTATTTTGTCGATAAAGTGCTGCTGCGTGATAATGTCGGGCGCATCGTGCCGTTGATCGCACTCGGCTTTATCGGGCTGGCGCTAATCGAAGGGCTGTTTTCCTATTTAAGCGGACGCTGGGCGGCGTATACTGCCGAAAAAGTGGCGCAGCGCTTAAAGGATTATCTGTTCGACCACATTCAGCGCCTCGCCTTTACCTATCACGATAAAAATAAGACGGGCGAACTGCTGCAACGCTCGACTTCCGACGTAGACGCAGTACGCCGCTTTTACATCGAAGAAGGGGTCGGCATCGGGCGCATTATCCTGTTGTTTCTCGTCAACTGGATTGCGATTATGACGATTAACGTGCCGCTGGCGCTGTTTTCGGTCATCGTCATCCCTTTCATCGTCATCATCTCTTATTACTTCTTCAAACGGATGGAGAAGAAATACGAAGTCTTTCAGGAGCAGGAAGCCAAACTCTCCACCACTTTGCAGGAGAATTTAAGCGGCGTGCGCGTGGTCAAGGCCTTTGCCCGTCAGGACTATGAAACGCAAAAATTCGAGAAAGACAACTGGAATCAATACGTCAGTGGCAAGCAACTGACGATTATGAACGCTTACTTCTGGCCTTCGACTGATCTGCTCACGGGCTTACAGATGGTCGCGGGCTACTTTGCGGGTGGCCTGATGGTCATCAATGGGACGCTGACGATTGGGCAGTATTTGGCTTACGTTGGCATGGTGGTGTGGATTATATTCCCGATGCGGAATCTGGGGCGCTTAATCGTACAAACCTCTACCGGGATGGTATCTTTTGACCGCGTGATGGAAATCATTAAAGAAGAACGTGAACCGCTGCATGAGTTCGATGCGCCGCCTGTCGAAAAATTACGCGGCGAGATTGTCTTCGATCATATCTGGTTTGAATATGAACCGGGCAATCCAGTTTTAAAGGACTTACACTTCCGCGTTGAGCCTGGACAAACAATTGCGTTGATTGGCTCGACGGGTTCCGGGAAAACATCGGTCATGGCGCTGCTACCCCGCTTTTATGATTACACCAGCGGCAGCATCACGATTGACGGGATTGAATTACGCGAATATTCACGTCGATTCCTCCGGCAGCAAATCGGTGTTGTGGAGCAAGAACCCTTTCTATTCTCCCGCACTATCCGCGAGAACATCACCTACGGAGTCGGGCGAGAAGTATCGGATGAAGAAGTGGAACGCGCCGCCCGTGCCGCCGCCGTCCATGAGGTGATTCTATCGTTCCCGGAAGGCTATAACACGCTCGTTGGTGAACGCGGGGTGACGCTCTCCGGTGGACAAAAGCAGCGCGTGGCCCTAGCGCGGACATTGTTGAAGAACACACCGATTTTGATCTTGGATGATGCCACTTCGTCCGTCGATACCGAAACCGAAGCCGCCATCCGAGGCGCACTTAAAATGATGATGCAAGATCGCACCTCGTTCATTATCGCCCATCGTATCCAGAGTGTGATGGAAGCTGATCTAATCCTCGTCTTTGATAAGGGCGCGATTGTGCAGATGGGGACGCATGACGAACTGCTGATGCAAAACGGCATTTATCGCCGCATTTATGATGTGCAGTCGCGCATCGAGGACGAACTGGAAAAGGAGATCGCTAATGTCTGAAGACATTCGCTTTGAAGAAGAAGAATTCAGTACCAGCTTTAACGGCGGCACCCTCTTACGTATCGTGGCGCAAGTAAAACCGCACTGGCGTTGGGTCGCGGGCTTTTTGTTGGCAGTAGGCGGCGTTTCCGTCTTGGAAGCCTACTTCACGCTGTTAAATAAGCGCATCATTGACGAAGGTATTCTGGCAGGTAACGGCACCATCACGCGCAATTTGATTATAGAGTATGCCCTGCTCCATATTATCTTTGTAGCGCTGATCTTTATCTTCATTTACTTGTGTGGGATTTTGGGGCATCGGGTGCAGTACGACATGCGGAAGCAAATGTTTAATCACTTGCAAACGCTTTCTTTCTCGTATTTTGACCGCACACCGATTGGCTGGATTATGTCGCGGCTGACCTCTGATGCCAGCCGTATCGCCGAACTCGTGACATGGGGGATGCTCGACAGCGCTTGGGCGCTGGTCAACATCATCACAGCGGTAGTCTTCATGGCGACGATTAGCTGGCAGTTGACTCTGATCGTGGTCGCCATGCTGCCTGTGCTATTTTATGTAGCGATTCGTTTTAAGCAGTTCATCTTGGTCGAATATCGCGAGACGCGCAAACTAAACTCCAAAATCACCGGGATGATGAACGAAAACATCACCGGTGTGCGCGTCGTTAAAGCGCTCAGCCGCGAGGAAGCCAATCTCGCCGAATTTGGTGAGATGACCGATCAAATGTACCGACATTCCTTCCGGGCGGCGTGGCTCTCAGCCTTATTCCTGCCCGTCGTGCAGATCATCAGTGCGCTGGCTGTGGGCGCGATTGTCTGGTATGGCGGCGTGAACATCACCAATGGCGCGGTTATCGGTGGGTTAACTATCGGCGGGATGCAGGCGTTTATCTCTTACGTCACCTTCATGATGTGGCCTATTCAGGATATGGCGCGGGTCTATTCCGAGATGCAGCGCTCGATTGCTTCCGCTGAGCGTGTCTTCTCGTTGATGGACGCGAAGGCCGATTTGGTAGATCGCCCTGGCGCGACGGATCCCGGCACGATTCGCGGCGACATCGTGTTTGAAAATGTCGATTTCTACTATGACGAAAACAAACCCGTCCTCAAAAACTTCAATCTGACGATTAAACAAGGCGAAACAATCGCGCTCGTCGGCCCAACCGGACACGGCAAAAGTACGCTGGTCAATCTGGTCTGCCGTTTTTATGAGCCGAAAAGCGGTGTCATCAAAATTGGTGGGCAGGATTACACAACCATGCCGATGCACGCCATTCACTCCCGCATTGGGATGGTGCTGCAAACACCGCATTTGTTCTCCGGGACGATCAACGAAAACATTCGCTATGGGCGGCTGGACGCAACTGACGAAGAAATTATCGCGGCCTCTAAGCTGGCTGGCGCGGATGAATTCATCACGACACTGGAAAAAGGCTACACGGAGCAAGTCGGTGAAGGTGGGGTACTGCTTTCTACCGGACAAAAGCAGCTTATCAGTTTAGCGCGGGCGGTGCTGGCGAATCCTGAAATCTTCATCATGGATGAGGCCACCAGTTCGGTAGACACCCTAACTGAGGCTCTTATCCAACAAGGGATGGAAGAATTGATGAAAGATCGCACCAGTTTTGTGATCGCGCATCGTCTTTCCACCATTCGTCGGGCAGATCGCATTATCGTGATCGAAAATGGCAAAATCGCGGAAATGGGCAACCATGCCGAACTCGTCCGTGCGAAAGGCCATTACTACCAGCTTTATACCCAGCAGTTCCGGCAGGAACTTGAGGAAAAATATACGGCGGTGGAACCGCTCGAAATGGAAAGCATACCCGCGTAAGCCCCAAAGTGCCACGCATAAGACTCAAGACACCCCTTTTATAAGGGGTGTTTTGTTTAGGCCTATTGAAACATCTATGAATTTATTGCGAAACTTTACAATTTCTTAAGCAAAGTGCATTAAACTATATTACGTTACAATTTTTGCTTGTCTGGAAAAGCAATCGCGTTCATAATAGCTATGCCTATGACTTATGGTAAGTCCTTATTTGTTTATATTGAGGAGTACGTCTGATGCCGAAAACATCTCGTTTATTGTCCGGTAAACTCTTCATCATGGTCGCCATTCTATTTATGGCTGTCTTTTTAGTCGGGCGCGCGCAGCCCGTCGCGGGACAAGAAGAAACCCCAACACCTGAAGCCCCTCTAATTTCGTGTGAAATGGTTGATCAAATTCCTTTATCAGAATGCAACGCCCTCTTCACCTTTTATGACAGTACAAGCGGCGCTGTATGGCGCAACAATACCAATTGGCTTACGACTGATGCCCCCTGCACCGATTGGTTTGG
>DAOTTO010000490.1:0-2227 GCA_034437895.1 Anaerolineae bacterium
CGGCTGCCAGAAAAGCTGCCTGCGCTGCGCCATTGAAAGGGACTACCTGCCCAAGAGTTATTGTCAATGTAGGCTGTTTGCTGCCAGCTTGCGCTGTTACAAGGCAGCAGTTGGTCAGATACGGAAATGCGTATTTGACGGCGATCCGTCAGACCGCCTTGCACGTTTCCTAAGTAAAGCGATATTGCGCCATTCGTGACCGTCCCCGAAAAGCCGACAATCAGGCAGTCACCATCAGAAAGCTGCGCTACGCTGCCGTTAACCGTGCCAAGCGCAGATGAGGGATTCACGACCCCAATTTGCTGCTCAACCGTCGTCGCATAATTGTATTGCACAGCTTGCGCCTGCATCACTTCGGGTTCGATCTCAAGAGGTGGGTTTTGCCCATAAAGCCAAGTCACGAAGTTATCAATCCGCAGCGTACCGCCGCCAATCGTAGCGAATGAAATTGTGCCAGCAGGAAGCGGTGGATTATCTTCAACAACAATTACGGCTGTGCCATCTATTAAGATTTGTAGAGATGCACCGATAGCCGAGACCCGAACATCATGCCATTCACCAGTGATAGGCACGGCGGCTGTTCCAGTTCCGAGTAATGTGTCATTCCGATAAAGCGTAATCTGACCGTTGGCATCTAAAATGACGCTATATGCACCCGCGTCGCTTTGGCGAATGTTGATCTTAGCTGCGCCGCTATCCAACGCGACACGGACATCCATGACGAAATCACTGTAAGAATCACCGATGTTCATCGTCAGTGGTTCATCACTGCCTGTTACTTGAAACACTTGTCCGATTTCATTCAGGACAAATGACCAGCCTATACCCGGCAGCCATGCATCTAATTCGCCCGATTCAAAGTCATCATAATATCCCAAAATGAATGAGGACTCTGGCGCGGTAGTCGCAGTTGGAAGCACAGGCGCGGTCATCGTCGGCGTGACCGTCTCCAGCGGCTCAACCGTCGCAATTACTGGCGCGGGAAGTTCGGGCAGCGTCGGTGAGGCGATAGGTAAAGGGGTTTCTGCTATGATCGGTGGGGCAAAAGGTGTTTCGGTAGGTATCAACGTTGGGGTTTCTGATGGGGTGGGCGAAGGCGTTTCGGTCAAAGTAAGTGTCAGTTGTATCTCAGTAGAGGGGGGGGGTAATATCTTGTGCGGAGACAACCACCGACATAAGGCATAATAGTGCTATCGCAATCAGCGACAGCACCCCGGCAGGTCGAAAGCGGCGTTGGGAAAACATAGGCCTCGTTTCTGCTGCATTGGACGATAGCTCCAGTGTAGACGAGGCGCTATTAATGTCGCAATATACATAACGGCTTTGTAACCCGCCGTTCACCCTCCGTTTGCTCTACGCTTGACAACTACAGAACGCTAGTGCTACGCTTAGATCAATTTTTAGAAGAACTGAGGGCGCGGCATGACGCTGGAATTTAAATTGGTGTTCGATCAAGTGGCGAAGATGGGCGCGATTGATTTTGATCTGAGTGATCGCTTGCAAATAGCGATTGAGCGCTTCGACCTGTGCGACGTATTCCGGCAACGCATCGACTGTGAGCGCCTGAATTTCCATTTGTTCGTCGGCAGGGGTAGTCATACACGCCGCCTGAATCGCTTGCAGCCGTTCCAACGATGGGTCGGGAACAACATATCGAGCGCTCCGCTTGTTAGGTTTTGCATGGCATAATCAACGATTACCTCTGCGGCACGACTTTCAGCACTATATTCGCGTGCTGCCGGGTTATTAGCAAAAGCCAATTGAGCGCCATACGGACTATAATCCATCCCATTCAATATGCCTGAACTTAAAAGGGACGTTATTTGCTGGCCTGTGTTCACATCCCAAATTTCAACTAAGCCATTGGGTGCGCCGCTTGCCAGTTCATTTCCATTTGGATTCCACCGAAGCATATTCGCCTAGTCCCGAAATGGTCTGTACAACCTCGCCTGTTGCTGCGTCCCATATATATATAACCTCAGTTTTGGATAGCATACTTTGATTAACTTTTATGATGTCCTCATCCCCCGACCCCTTCGCCATACAATGGCGAAGGGGAGAAAACGGTTTACAATGGTGCTTTAAGTCCTCTCTCTACGAAGTGGGGAGGGGATTTAGGGGTGGGCATCGAATGAAAACACTGTCCGAAACTCAGGTTAATTAGGATATAATCCGAGCATTCATATCGCTTTACGTGATAAAAGCCAGACCTATCGGGTTGAAGACG
>DAOTTO010000491.1:0-3007 GCA_034437895.1 Anaerolineae bacterium
GACGAAATCCGCCATGATGGGATCATCCAACGGCGCGAGCATTCGAGCGATATTCAATTGTGCAAGATGATAGTTGGAATCAGACATGCGTCACATCCTCTTTTGTGATAGGTCAATGCTACCCATTAGGTTGCTATCCAATTAGGATAGTTACCATCCGTTAGGATAGAGGCAGTTTAGCAGAGGACTCTTACTTGGTTCTATCTGTAAGGCGGTAGACCAGCTTTAAGCCTGACCAAATCGCATCGACGGCGATCACTTTGACATCGACTAAGCCATTTGCCAGCGCGAAATCGCGGATGACATCTTCGGTCATGTCGGTGGCGACTTTCGATGCTTTTTTAGGCCAGGAAATCCAGAGTGCGCCGTTAGCGACGAGCGCAGTTTTGAGCATGAAGTAAGCTTGGACAAAGGCGGCGCGTTCTTTGCTGAAATAGTGAATCAAGTCCAGCGGATGCTGCGGCGACTCGGCAAGAGCTATGTCCGGATGCAGATCACCGAGCAGCGTCAGATAATGTGGGGGCGCGTTGACGAAGCACACGCGCATCCCCGCTTTGATGCCGAGTTTTTTGAGGAGTGGTGTTCCGCTGTAGCCACTGGTCATTCGCCGAATTTATGTGCCGAATATGCGCTCGTGTTCGGTGCGGATGCAGATGTTTTGCGCGTAGTTCAAGCCTGCATTGAGGGCTTTCCGCTTGGCATCGTCATCCTCAACCTCTAACTGCGCCCAGACCGTTTTTGCGCCTACAGCAATCGCCTCATCGACGATTTTATCCAGATAGATCGACTTACGGAACACATTCACAATGTCGATTTCTGCCGGGACGTGTTCCAGCGATTCGTAACTTTTGTGTCCGTCCACTTCTTCGATGTTGGGATTCACCGGATAGACGATATAGCCTTTTTCGCGCAGATACGCCGCGACTTGATAACTGGTGTAGTAGTGATCGTCGGAATGGCCTACGAGCGCAATAATCTTGGAATTTTGCAGCACCTCGCGCCGTGCTTGTTCGTCGTGATTTAAATCCGCCATAAGGTTTAGTACTTCTTCACGATGGAGCGATAGACGGCGGGCTGGCGATTCTGGATGAATTGATATTCTTCACGGTAACGGCGGACGGCATCCAGATCAATGCGGGCAACGGTGAAGCCTTCCAGCGGTGCGCCTGTTTCCGGGTCGGTTTCGTCGGCGAGGGAGGCGTAAATTTGCCCACGCGGGCCTACGACCATGCTTTCGCCGCCGAAGTTGAGTGTTACGTCTTCGCCGACGCGGTTGGCGGCTGCCACATACACCGAGTTTTCATAAGCGCGGGCGCGGACGTAAGTCTTCCATTCGTCAATATTGGCGGCTTCCCAGTTCGCCATCACGATCAGCAGTTCCGCGCCATCTAGCGCGAGGCTGCGAGCGACTTCTGGGAAGGCCAGATCATAGCCGATCATCATGCCGATGGTGCCGATTTCAGTTTCGGCAACGGGCAGCTTAAAGCCTTCGCGGAAGGCCATGCGTTCTTCACCGCGCAGATGAATCTTGTTATAGACTTCCACCAAATCGCCCTCTGGGCCGATCAAGATGGCAGAGTTATAAAGAACGCTTTCGACGCGCTCTTTCGTCACCATGCCGAAGGCGACATAAATGCCGAATTCATTGGCACGCTGGGCCAACAGATTAATGGTGGGGCCGGGGACGCGCTGCGCCAATTCTGTAAAGCGGACACCGAGTTCGTAGCCGCTGGTAATCAATTCCGGGAAGACGATCAGATCGACTTTTTGCTGCGATGCAATCCGCGAGATCATCTCCGACATTTTGACGAGGTTTTCTTCGGCCTCGCCCAACCGGGGTTTCATCTGTACAGTGGCAATTGTTACTTCACGCATGGGTTTGTCCTTGTCGCGTTTGAAAAATTACAGGGTTATTTTAGCTTAATTAATGGCGATTAGCGATGAGTGATCAGCCGTCAGCAATCAGCGTCATGCTCAGCTATTGCCGGGAACGACACATAGGTCATTCCCTACAATTAAGCGCATAAGCGTATTTAATTCTGAATCGACATTCCAGCCGATTAAACTTAGCACTCTGTACTCAGAACTTTATTTACCGCATTTTCTCCATGATGTGGCTTAGGGCAACAGGCAGCGGCGATTCAAAGTGGAGTCGCTCGCCTGTGGTAGGATGCTCGAAGCTCAGTCGCGCCGCATGGAGGAAATTACGCTTGAGTTTGATGCGCTGCTTACGAAAGCCATACACGGTATCACCAACGACGGGACTACCGATAAAGGCGGCATGAACGCGAATCTGATGCGTGCGCCCGGTGAGTAAATTAAACTCGACCAGCGCTTGGCCTTCATGAAAATTATCATCAATCACGTTAAATTCGGTGATGGCGGGTTTGCCTTCGCGGGCGACAGCCATCCGTTTGCGCTGGCGTGGGTCGCGGCCTATGGGGGCTTCGATGCGTCCGTTGAGTGTCTTGGGATTGCGTTCTACCAAAGCGATGTAAATTTTTTCGACGGTACGTGCTTGAAACTGTTTCATCAGATTCGCCAGCGCCGCATCGTTTTTGGCGATAATCATCAAGCCGCTGGTGTCTTTATCCAGTCGATGGACAATGCCGTGTCGTTGGTCAGGGTCTTGCATTTGGGCGATTTCCGGCCAAAGCGAAAGGATGGCATTTACCAGCGTGCCGGATTCGTTGCCTACACCGGGATGCACGACTAAGCCGGCGGGTTTTTCGATGACGGCGAGATCGGCATCTTCATAGAGGACTTTGATGGCGATGTCTTCAGCTTCGATGGTGATGATTTCGGTTTCGGGCAGTGTTACCGAGATGGTTTCTCCGCCGCGCAGTTTGATGCCGGGTTTGGCGGGTGCGCCGTTGACGGTGACGTGACCGTCTTTAATGAGGGTTTGTGCCTGCACTCTGGAAAAATTTTCCAACTGTGCGAGCAGGAGTTTGTCGAGGCGTTCCCCAGCCTCATCGACTGTGAACTGCACCTGTTTTTCGCTCAT
>DAOTTO010000492.1:0-3700 GCA_034437895.1 Anaerolineae bacterium
CGTCTTCAACCCGATAGGTCTGGCTTTTATCACGTAAAGCGATATGAATGCTCGGATTATATCCTAATTAACCTGAGTTTCGGACAGTGTTTTCATTCGATGCCCACCCCTAAATCCCCACTTCGTAGAGAGGGGACTTAAAGCACCATGGTAAACCGTTTTCTCCCCCTCTCCAAGTATTGGAGAGGGGGCCGGGGGGTGAGGTAAGCGAAAGTCCTGATTTGTTCTATTTATGCCAGAGGCCATGCCGGAATCAGCGCGTCAATTTCGCTCATCAACCGGATGGTATTTTGCAGCGCAATCACAATGTTCTGATAATGCGTTACATCATCACTGCTCAACGTGCGTTCACGCCGATCTTTCAGCCATTTTTCCAGCACTTGATACCCGCCGACATGAAATTCCCACACATCGGCTGGCACATTGGCGAAATACTGCGTCTTGCTGATGTAGACGCGCCCAACCTCACCCCTAAATCCCCTCTCCGGCGCGGAGAGGGGACTTGAAGAAGCGGCTTTGATTTTCTCCTCCTCTCCAAGAATTGGGGAGGGGGTCGGGGGGTGGGGATTGTCCGCTTCATACTTCGGATACCCCTTCGCCACTTCATTATTCCCGCGTTCTGGGAAACCAAGCGGCGCTATATCGCGCAGGCTGGTCTTCCGCAGCAGATGTGCCTCCACCAGCGCCGCGCCTTTTTCACACAATGCCCGGAACAGCACTACATCTCCCGTCAGCGGCAGACGCGGAAAATCAATCTTTAAAAATTCAGCGTAGCGGCTGCGATACGTCGGGCTGTGGAACACCGCGTAGGCATAATGAAAGACATCTTCTGGCGTAAAATGGGCTGAATCAACCTCGCCCTCCGAAACGAACACCAACCCCAACTTACTTTCCATCTCCGCGATGAACTTTTTGCTCAAATTGGGGATGCGCCCCTCTTTCCCCGCAGGCCAATCGCCTTCTGCGACGATGAGTTTGTTGTCGTTAGGTTCGGGATAAAGGTAGAGCGGAAAAATCGATGACCCATCTTTTATTTCAACAAATACTGCTGGAGCTGGGGTATCTGTAATAATGGCATGTTGCCAAGTCTCTTTTTTAGTTTGTCTGACTGTATTTAAACAAAGATTAGATTTAAGAGCTACATGCTGCAATAATTCGCCTCTAGGATAATCCATTGCAACTTCGCTAAAGTAACTATAGCGTTTATCAAATGGACGATAGCTGACCTCAATCAAAACGCGCTCCCAATCTTCGTCTTGCTTAATCTTTGATCGAACACGAGAAAGTTTCCAATCACGGTTATCTGAAACTTCATATTTACGACGATAATCTTCATCAGATATGGCGGGATTACGCATTTCACTTATACGCTGCTGTATCACGCTACGATCAAAATCAATGGCAAAATGATCTCTATGGGTTTGAAATCCCAAGACATTCACACCCATTACTTCCGTTACCTTCCACCCCTGTTCATACTCCCCGCGCAAATCCACATCCTGCGGTATAAACAGATAAAATGGCGCTTGCGGCGCGATTTCTGCCCAATCTGTTTCCTTGAGGTCATTTGCCAGCAGCGCGGCGTATTTTGATTCGCGGCTGCCCCATAAATCGGCATGATGAACTTTAGCCGGGGCGTTTTTGCCCGCTTGTTTAATAAAAATCCCAATCGACACGCCCTGCTGAATATCAAACACGTTTTCGTCTTTGCCGCCGTCCGGCGTTTTCTCCTGCTTAAGTGAATTGCCGTGAAGATTGAGGACGTAAATATCGGTGAAGGCGCTCATCAACTGCTGGCGCATCCCGCGAAAGGTCGGGTTATCCAAAAAGCCGTGATTGGTCACGAAGGCCAATACGCCGCTGCCTGTTTGGTTAATGCGCCACTGCCCAAAGCGGATAAATTTTACATAATCGTCTTGTAGCCATTTGGAGTTGCGCTCACCCAACGGCTTGCCATCAACCTGATAATAATCGCGCACCAG
Source organism: Anaerolineae bacterium (assembly GCA_034437895.1). Lineage (GTDB taxonomy): Bacteria > Chloroflexota > Anaerolineae > Aggregatilineales > Phototrophicaceae > JANRLJ01. The sequence goes on from DAOTTO010000492.1 coordinate 1,983, forward strand.
CCCGCTAATCCATTCACCCTTATTGGCGCTGTGACCGCTGTAGGGTGGATTGCCGATCACCACCATAATCGGCTTCTGCCGTTTGATATCGGCGGCTTTGTTGGCCTCGTCGGTGATAAATCCGCTGAAACCGAGATGCGATTGTGCCTCTTTCACGTTTTCTTCCAGCGTATTCGTCAGGAAAACGCCGAGCCGCTGCCCGCCTGTGAATTGGTAGCCCGTCTCCTGCAATTGAATGCCGAGCTTCATGTGGGCGACGGCATAGGGAGCCATCAGCAGTTCAAAGCCGAATAAACGCTTGAGCAGATTATCGCGCACGTAGCCGTCCCATGCGCCGAGTTGGTTTTGGTAATACATCTCGTAAACGTGCTGAATAATGGTATGTAGGAACGTCCCCGTCCCGCAGGCCGGGTCAAGCACCAGCGTATCTTTATCCGCGAGGCCGTCCATACGCCCGAAGTGCGTTTGTAAGACATGATCGACACTACGGACGATGTAGCTGACGACAGGTTCGGGCGTGTAATAAACGCCGCGTTTGTCGCGCAGTTTGGGGTCATATTCGCTTAAAAAAGTCTCATAAAAATGGACAATCGGGTCATGCTGGCGGGTGCGCTGCCCGAAGCCCTTGAGAATGTCATCAGTTTTGGCGTGTGCCAGCAGCTTGGCGAGGCTCTGTACCAGCCAACTCACCCGCGTATCCAGATCAGGCGCAATTTGCTGAAATAACTTTTTGAGGAATGGGTTCGTCTCTGGCAGATTCCAGAAGGCATTTTCTAGCGTGAATCCTTCCGGCGCACCTGTATAACGCACCCGTGCCGCGAATAAGCCATACGCCAGCGTTTGCGCGTACATATCGGCAAAGTCACGGTCTGTCAGGTTGGGGATGAGGGTTTGTTCAAAAGCGCTTTTCTGCGTGCGGAGGTTGCCACTGTCGCTATCGGGTAGGCTAAGACTGGCGACCATCAAATTGCAGATTTCCCGCGTCATATCGGCCATACGCTGCGCCAGTTCTTTGGCGGTGCTAACGGTGGGGGTGGCGGCGCTGATAAAATCATGCAGCAGAGCGCGAACTTTTTCTGCCCCGGCTTCGTCGGGCTGAATTTTGCCCTTACGGACTTCGCCCAACGTTTCAGTGCGTTGATGTTCGCCGCCCACATACCAACGGAATTCCAGATAATCGGTCAGCAGCAGATTCGGCAGCGCCTTACGATAGCGCGTCATCTGTTCGTCGCGCTCGACCTTGCTCAAATCTTTGCCGATGTCTTTGGCTTCGACAAAAGCAACCGGGACTTTGCCTTGCAGGATGATGAAGTCCGGCGCACCTGCCTGGATACGTTTCGGGTCATTGACGGCGTTCAGGCTTTTATCAACCGATTCGAGTAGTTCTTCCAATGCCGGACGGTAGGCATGTTCGGCGGCGATGCCTGTTTTGTATTCGGTTTGCACACGGCTCAGATAATGTGAAACTGCGCTGGTCGTCATAAGTCCTGCACTTGTTAAAAGGCTGTTTTGCAGTGACTATGACTCTTTTAGCGCTAATTTGCAAGTTAAACACTCAACTCAATACAGCGCGTAGGCTTCTTCCAGTTCGGCGCGTAACTTGAGAAAGCTGTGATAGCGCCCTTTGTGGATTTGCCCCGCCCCTACCGCCGTCCGCACGGCGCAGCCCGGTTCGTTGGTGTGGGTGCAGTTTCCGAAGCGGCAGTTTTCCACGTATG